>JAZSAW010000121.1:0-5165 GCA_045602105.1 Candidatus Avilachnospira sp. | reverse complement strand
TATTGTCACCCACTCCACCAGCAAGTATATGGACGGACACGCCAATGTCCTCGGTGGCTGTATCGTAGACGGCGGTACCTTTGACTGGGAGGCCTCCGGCAAGTACCCGGAGCTGACCACCCCCGACGAGAGCTATCATGGCGTGGTCTATACCAAGCAGTTTGGCAAAAGCGCCTATATCACCAAGGCCAGAGTCCAGCTGATGCGGGATTTCGGCTGTATCATGTCCCCCATGTCCGCCTACCTGCTGAACTTGGGTTTGGAGTCTTTGGCTGTGCGGATACAGCGTCACAGTGAAAATGCCCTGAAAGTGGCGGAATTTCTGGAAAAGCAGGAGAAAGTCCTGTGGGTCAACTATCCTTTGCTCAGCAGTTGTCCTTCCTATGCTCTGGCAAAAACCTATCTGCCCCATGGCGCGTCCGGCGTGGTGTCCTTCGGCGTCCGGGGCGGTCGTGCGGCGGCCATGAAGCTGATGAACAGCCTGAAGCTGGCGAAGATCGTGGTCCATGTGGCCGATGCCCGGACCAGTGTCCTCCATCCCGCCAGCACCACCCACCGTCAGCTCACCGATGAACAGCTGACCGCCTCCGGCATCGGACCGGAGTTTGTCCGCTTCTCTGTGGGTATCGAGCACGTGGAGGATATTATTGCCGACCTGAAGCAGGCACTGGATGCCATCTAAAGGAGTACCGCCATGCCCATTAAGATCCCCAACAGTCTGCCTGCCCGGCAGACGCTGGAAAATGAGAATATTTTCGTCATGACCGAACAGCGGGCACTGACCCAGGAGATTCGTCCCCTGCGTATTGCCCTGCTTAATCTCATGCCGACAAAAATCGTCACAGAGACCCAGCTTTCCCGGCTTCTGGGCAACACCCCCCTGCAGGTAGAGCTGGAGCTGGTGCAGGTCAGCTCCCACAAGGCAAAAAACACCTCCCAGGAGCATATGCTGGCCTTTTATAAGACCTTTGACGAAATTGCCGACCAGTACTATGACGGCATGGTCATTACCGGCGCGCCGGTGGAGCATCTGCCCTTTGAGGAAGTGAACTACTGGCCGGAGCTGTGCCGGATCATGGAGTGGACCAAGACCCATGTCCACAGCACCTTCCATATCTGCTGGGGCGCGCAGGCGGCGCTGTACTATCATTTTGGTATCCAGAAGCGTCCTTTGGAGGAAAAGCTGTTCGGCGTGTTCCCCCATCAGGTGACCTACAAAAAATCCATGCTGATGCGGGGTTTTGACGATCAGTTCTGGGTGCCCCATTCCCGGCATACCACCATCCGCCGGGAGGATGTGGAGGCTGTGCCGGAGATCAAAATACTGGCAGAATCTCAGGAGGCAGGGCTTTACGCCATGTCCACCCAATTCGGCCGTCAGGTGTTTATCACCGGCCATTCCGAGTATGACCCGGATACCCTGAACAGGGAGTATCAGCGGGATAAACAGGCAGGTCTGCCCATCGCCCCGCCCAAAAACTATTTCCCCGACGATGATGACAGCCGGGATCCTATGGTGCGCTGGCGGGGTCACGCCAATCTGCTGTACTGCAACTGGCTGAACTACTTTGTCTACCAGTCCACCCCCTATGACGTCATGGCCATCGGCCGGGAGGAACGCTGTGTGGACTGAGCTGGGCATCCGCCCCGGTGTAACGGCCATCATCGGCGCAGGGGGCAAGACCAGCCTCATGGACTGTCTGTGGCGGTCACTTCCCGGACGGGTCGTGGTCTGCACCTCCACCCATATCTATCCGGTGGCAGACCTGCCCTGTTTTGAACGGCTTTCCGGAGAGCTTCCGGAAAAGCTCTGTCTGGGTACACCGGCGGAGCATGGAAAGCTGACCGCCCCTGTGGAGGATCTTGCCCTGCTCAGGGAGCTTTATGACTTCGTTCTGGTGGAGGCAGACGGGGCGAAGCATCTGCCCCTGAAAGCCCATCTGGACCATGAGCCGGTGATTCCTGCCTGTGCCGATCAGACCATCTGTGTGGTGGGCTTGACGGGACTGGACAGACCCATAGTCGAGGTCGCCCACCGCCCGGACCGCTTTGCAGAGCTTTGCGGAGCAAGGGTGCAGGATGTTGCCACGGCAGAGCGGGTGGCGCAGGTGCTGAATACCGAAGCACTGGCAGACCGCTATGTCCTCAATCAGGCGGATAATGACTATCTCCGCAAACAAGGCGAAGCCCTTGGACAGCTTCTTCATAAACCGTGGACGCTGACCAGCTTTGCACAAAAATAAAAACAGGGAACGGCAACGACCGTTCCCTGTTTCTTATCACTTGTCCGATATTTCTTTATAAAGCAGTTCCATGGCTTCTGTATAGCCGGCAAAGCCGTGGCCGGCGATGGTGGCCACACAGGCGGGACGGACATAGCTTACCTGCCGGAAATCCTCCCGCTGGGACACATCGGAGATATGCACCTCCACCGTAGGCAGTCCCACGGCTTTCAGGGCATCCAGAAGTGCCACACTGGTATGGGTATAGGCGGCGGGGTTAAAGACGATGCCGTCAAATTTTCCCAGCGCCTCCTGAATCCAGTCCACCAGAACGCCCTCATGGTTGCTCTGGCGCACCTGCACCTCGACCCGCAGTTCCCGGGCTTTTTCCTCCACAAGCCGGACAAGGTCGGCATAGGTCTGCCTGCCGTAAATATCCGGCTCACGCAGTCCCAGCAGGTTGAGATTAGGTCCGTTCAGCACAAGTATCCGCATAGCATACACTCCTTTTCAGGGCAGAAAGGGTCTGTTCCGGTGTGCCGTTATTGTCCACGGTCACATCGGCAAAGGCTTCATACAGGGGCTTTCGCCGGGCATAGAGGGTCTGCACTCCCGCCGACTGGGACAGAGGACGACCCGCGGTGGGGAGCTTGTCCGGCTCACGGCGAAGCCAGATGAGCCTGCCGTTCTGGTGGAGCAGGTCATAGTTTTCCTGCCGGGTCACACAGCCACCGCCGGTGGCCATGACCAGCCCGGACTGTTTGCCCAGCTCCGCCAAGACCTCTGTTTCCGCTTTGCGGAAAGCGTCCTCCCCATGTTCCGTCATATAAGCGGGGATGTCCCCGATTTTTTTCGTCAGTTCTTCATCGGCATCCACAAAGGGGCGACCCAGTGCTTCTGCCAGTTTCCTGCCCAAAGTGGATTTTCCGCAGCCGGGCATACCGATGAGGACGATATTTTCCATCTGCCCGCCGATGGTCTGCCAGACCTGACGGAGCGTTTCGTCGGATACTGTCTGTCCTGTCCAGATCTCGCAGGCTCGTACAGCCTGCGCCACCAGCATGAACAGTCCGCTTTCACAGGGGATGTTCCGCTTTTCCGCCTCCAGAATCAGAGCGGTGCGGGCAGGATTATAGACCACATCCAGCACCCCCTCCAGTTGGGGGAACTGCCCCAGCTCCACCGGGGCAGAGCCGTTGTGGGGATACATCCCCACAGGGGTGGTATTGACTAAGATTCGGGCATCGGCATGGCGGGAGAGGTTTTCGTAATTGTCCTCTCCCGTCCGGGAAATGACCACCACCTGACAGCCCAAATCTGCCAGAACTGCCTGCACTGTGACGGATGCTCCCCCCGAGCCCAAAACCAGCGCCTTTTTTCCGGCGTAGTCCAGCCCCAGACGGCGGGTCATGGCCTCAAAGCCCCATGCGTCCGTATTGTCCCCGTAGATTTTTCCGTCCCGGCGATACAGGGTATTGACGCTTCCCAGCCTTTTGGCAAGGGGGGACACCTCATGGCAAAACGCCAGCACATCCTTTTTATAGGGAATGGTCACATTGAGCCCGTCCCAGTGGCCGTTCAGCAGAAATTCCTCCAGCTCCTCCGGTTCTTTTTCGTACAGGTCATAGGCGTAGTCCGCCAAAAGACCGTGGACGGCGGGAGAATAGCTGTGCCCCAGTTTCCGTCCCAAAAGCCCGCAGTTCATCAGACTACCTCAGCGTAAGAGCCCAGATAGGTGAAGTCCTCCGTGCTGGCGGACAGCTCACAGATCAGCTGGATAAACTCGGGAGAATAGACCGAGGTCTCCAGATCGAAGTAGAACATAAACTCAAAATCCCGGTCGGGGATGGGACGGCTCTCCAGCTTGGTGATGTTGATGCCCATGGCATAAAACCGCGCCAGAAGCCGGTACAGCGCGCCGGGCTTATGGGCCGTAGCCAGCATGATACTGGTGCGGTCAGCGCCGGGATAAATTTCCAGCTTTTGGGAGATGCACAAAAAGCGGGTATAGTTATTGCCCTTGTCCTGCACGCTGTACTGCAAACATTGCAGACCGTAAAGTTCCATGCAGTTGCGGGAGCTGAGAGCAGCCACGTCCTTCCGCTCGGACAGAGATACCATCTGCGCCGCCACGGCGGTATTTTCCACAGCAGTGACCTTTACGCCCATGTGCTTCAGGAACTCCGCGCACTGGCTCAGAGCCTGCTCATGGGAATAGATCTCCCGGATGTCCTCCAGCTTCGTTTCGGGCTTTACCAGAAGATTGTGGTCGACTTTCAGACGGACGGAGCGGACCACATAGAACTTATGGCCGATCATCAGGTCATAGATCCGCTTCACCGAGCCGGCGGAGGAATTTTCGATGGGCACGATGCCATACTGGCAAAGACCGCCCTCAATGGCGGAAAATACCCCCTCAAAGTTGTGGAAATACATCATAGACGGGCGCTTGAACAATTTTTCTCCCGCCAGTTGGGCGTAAGCGCCCTCCACACCGCAGACGCCTACTGTGGCACTGGGTGGGAAGAGCTGGGGTGTCTGAGCGATGGCATCGGTGATTTTTTCCGACAGGGCGGTATAGCTCTGCATCTGCCGGCTCTGATGGCTTCGGCTCAGCTCAAAAAGGGAAGAATACAGAACGCTGGTATAGTTCTGCAGTTCCGGCTCGACCTTATCGCAGATGGCCTGAAGCTTCTCCCGCTCCCGCCCGGCATCCAGCACCGGCAGACCCTGCTCTTTTTTGTATCTGGCGATGTTTTCCGCCACTTCCATCCGGCGGACGAACAAATTCACCATCTGATCGTCAATTTCATCGATCTCCTTGCGGTACTGATTCAAATCCATAAATATACTCCTTTATCGGGCACAAAGATAACTGTCATAGAGGGCGATGGCGGTGACCGCCTCCAATACCGGTACGGCGCGGGGGACGATACAGGGGTC
>JAZSAW010000120.1:0-3612 GCA_045602105.1 Candidatus Avilachnospira sp. | reverse complement strand
GAATGTCCTGCAAAATGGGGTCTGCCATTTCTACGTATAGACCTACAGAAAAAGGCTCGCGAGGCTCCAACACATTGATCATGTGGTGGACGATGCCCTGCTTTTCCTCCTCAGTGGGCTTGGCAGTGCCAATGTCCATCCGGCGGTAGAGTTGCATAGAGTCGCAGGAAAGGACTTCTCCGTCCAGAGCCTTTGCCAGCTCCACAGCCAGTTGGGTCTTTCCCGAGGCCGTAGGTCCGACCACGCAGATGATGTTCGTCATAGTTGCTCCTTTGCGGTCACGACCGCTTGAACTGTTTTTCCAGTTGGGCTTTGGTCAGGGTGGTGATGACCGGTCTGCCGTGGGGGCAGTATTTGATGTCGTCCCGGCTCATGACCTGCGAAACCAGGGCGTCCCGCTCGGCAGGCTCTGTGTGCCACCCGGCCTTGATGGCCGCCTTGCAGGCGATGGTGTGTAAAAGCTCGTCCCGCAGGGCTTCCGGGTCTTTGGCATGACCCTCCAGAAGCTGACCGGCAAGCTCCTCCAAAGCGTTTTTGGCCTGACTTTCGTCCAGATCGGCGGGAATCTGCCGAAGAAGCACCGTGCCATCGCCAAAATCCTCAGCTTCGTAGCCGTATTGGGTCAACAGTTCGGCGTGCTCCAAAACAGCCGTGGCCTCCTCCCGGGACAGGGGGACGGTCAGGGGCGTCATCAAGACCTGTGCCATGACCGGCGCGTGACTTTCTTTCAGTCGCTCAAACAAGATGCGCTCATGGGCGGCGTGCTTGTCCAGAAACAGTACACGTTCACCCTGTTCGATGATGACATAGGTATCCAGCACCTCGCCTACCACCCGGTAGGGTAGAACTTGGGGAAGCTCCACAGCAGTCTGTTCCGGGACTTCCGGCTGGGGAGCGGGTTTGTGAATCTGTACCGACTGCTGTACCTGTGCCACAGGCTTGGGCTCATCCATCGGCTGAACACGTCTGACAAAGCCCGTCTGAGCCTTTGGCGTCTGGATGGCTTTGGCCACAGTAGGGGCGACCGGCTTTACCGCAGGCTGAGAAATGACCTGGGTAAAGGTCTTGAACTGCTCCGGGGTCATGGTGCGGAAGGCTTCCTGCTTGACCGCCGGTTTTTCTTCCGGTTTCCGGGGCTTCAGGGTCATTTCCGGTCTGCCGGGATGCTTATGGAGAGCAGACTGTACACCAAAGCGGATGCAGTCAAAGACCGCCCGCTCATTGGCGAATTTGACTTCCGTTTTGGCGGGGTGGACATTGACGTCCACCTGATGGTGGGGAAGCTCCAGATATAGGGCACAGCTGGGAAAACGCCCGGTCATCAGCTGATTGTCGTAGGCTTCTTCCAACGCCACAGTCATGAGCTTGGAGCGTACAGGCCGTCCGTTGACAAAAAACTGCTGATAGTTGCGGTTTCCCCGGGTAGCTGTAGGCTTGGTCACAAAGCCGGAAATGCGAAGATTTTCCCACTTTCCATCCACCGGGAGCATATCCACCGCCAGTTGCCGTCCGTAGACCTGATAGAGCGTGCCCTGCAGGTCGCCGTTTCCGGCGGTCTGAAGGACAGTTTCGCCGTCCTTGATGACCCGGAACGCCACGTTGGGATGGGCAAGGGCCTGCCGTTGCACGATTCCCACGATCTGGGAGGCTTCGGCAGTGTCACTTTTCATGAATTTCATCCGGGCGGGGGTGTTGTAAAACAGCTCCCGCACCACGATGGTCGTGCCGTCGGGACAGCCGGCGGGGGATTTGTCCAGGACCCGTCCCGCCTCTAGACGGAGACTGATTCCTTCATCATGGGCAGTCTTGGTCAGCAAATCAATTTTGGAAACTGAGGCAATGGCGGCCAGAGCTTCGCCACGGAAACCCAGTGTGCCGATGGCGGCAAGGTCGTCCTTGGTGCGGAGCTTGCTGGTGGCGTGGCGCAAAAAAGCGGTCTCCGCGTCCTCCGGCGCGATACCGCAGCCGTTGTCCGTGACCCGCAGATAGGTCATACCGCCGTTTTGCAGCTCCACCGTCACTTGGGTAGCACCGGCGTCCACGGCATTTTCCACCAGCTCCTTGGCGGCGGATGCGGGACGCTCCACCACTTCGCCGGCGGCGATGAGATCCGCCACATGGCGGTCAAGTTGCAGAATTTTCGGCATACAGTTACCTCACATAGGGGGCATGAGCCCAAAGGCCATGGCGTTGATGAGGGCATGGAGAAGAATGGAAGCCCAGACCGTGCCTGCCTTTTCGTAGGTCCATGCCAGTGCGATGCCCGCGGGGATGTAGGGGATGGCGGAAAGAAGCACCGAGCCTGCATCGGCGGTCAGCAGATACTTCCACACATGGATCAGGGCAAAAAATACCACAGATACCCCATAGGCAAGCCACCGGTTTTTCCGGCGCAAAGTCCCGAACATCAGCCCTCTGACCAGAGTTTCCTCCACCACCGGCGCAATGAGCAACGAGCAGACCATCATCATCGGGCGGTTTTGGTGGACAAGGTCACGGATGGTGTCATCGTTGTAGGCCACCACCTGTGCGCCAAGAAGAGCCAGCAGTCGGCTGAGAAGCAGATTGCCTGCGTAATACAGCACAAAGCCCAGAATCAATGCCTGTACCAGCTCCCAGAATCGAATGGCGCGAAAGCTCCGCCAGAGAAACCGGTGGAAAATCAGGCAGATGGCCAGAAAATTCACAGCAAAATAGCAAAGATTTAATTGTATGTCGGTGAGCCTCAGTCCCAACCATTGGGAAAGCGCGTTCAGTCCCCAGGACAGAAATACCACATAGACCGGCAGGTAGGAAAAGCCCGCCACCTGCTCTGCCGTGGAAAGTCCCGGCCCGAGGGAAGAATATCCGGTTTTTGCCAAGGTTTGCTCCTTTCCGGGGAAAACCCCATCACTGGAGAAGTTGTTTCAGTTCGTAGAGGATGTTCATGGCTTCGATGGGCGTCAGGGTCTCGACACTGACCGCCTCCAAACGGGCGCGAATGTCCGATGTACCCAGATCCAGCATGGACATCTGGTCATCTTCTTCCTGCCGGATGACCGGGGCAGTCACAGCGCCGGATTCCAGCTCTTTCAGCAGAGTTCTGGCTCTGGCGACCACCTTTTCCGGCAGTCCCGCCAGCTTGGCCACTTCCACGCCGTAACTGCGGTCAGCCGCACCGGGGATGATCTTGCGCAGGAAGATCATCCCACCCTGACGCTTTTTCACAGAGATATTGAAGTTTTTGACCCCCTCCAGCTCCTGATCCAGCACAGTCAGCTCGTGGTAGTGGGTGGCAAACAGGGTCTTTGCCCCCAGATACCGCCGGTCGGCGGCATATTCCAGTACCGCACGGGCAATGGCCATGCCGTCATAGGTGGATGTGCCACGGCCGATCTCATCGAGAATCAGCAGACTCCGGGAGGTGGCGTATTTGAGAATGTCGGAGACTTCCTGCATCTCCACCATAAAGGTGGACTGACCGGAGGCCAGGTCATCGGATGCGCCGATGCGGGTAAACAGCCGATCCACCACGCCGATGCGGGCAGATTTTGCCGGGACGAAACAGCCCATCTGTGCCATGAGGACGATGAGGGCCACCTGACGCATATAGGTGGACTTGCCCGCCATGTT
>JAZSAW010000119.1:0-10648 GCA_045602105.1 Candidatus Avilachnospira sp. | reverse complement strand
GGCAATATGCCACCGCACCGGGATGGAGCGGGTCCAACGGCAGTAAGGGGCTGTTTCTCATGAAGCAGAACATCGGCGGGATTCTGCTGACGGACAAGCCGGAGGGCAAAAACGACGGCAAAACCGAGATCACCGTACATTTTGGAGGGAATCTGACCGATCCCTTCGGATAGGAGGCAAGATGGCAAAAGCGAAACAAAAGGACTGTCAGGTAGACCTTGGCAGACCCAATTCCCAGCCTCAGGTCCGCTTTTTTGAAAACCGGACCAAATATCTCTGCTACGGTGGCGCCCGGGGTGGGGGAAAAAGCTGGTGCACCCAGCGGAAATCCGTAGGGGGCTGTCTGCGGTATCCCGGTCTGCGGGTGCTCATCGTCCGCCGGCGGTACGAGGATCTGGAAAACTCCGTGATCCAGCCCATCCTTCAACTGGCCGGGCAGGTGGCCACCTACTGCTCCACCAGGCGTATGCTGGAGTTTTGCAACGGAAGCTCCATCAAATTCGGCAACATGGCCTCCTACGGGCAGGCTACCACCGGCAAATATCAGGGTCAGGAATATGACTGGATATTTCTGGAGGAGGCCACCCAGTTCACAGAACAGGAGTTCCGTGGCATCGCCGCCTGTTGCCGTGGCGCAAACCAATTTCCCAAGCGTATTTACATGACGGCAAACCCCGGTGGCATCGGTCACCAGTGGGTGAAACGGCTGTTTCTCCAGAGGGATTTTCTGCCCGGGGAACGACCGGAGGACTATGAATTCATCAAGGCCACTGTGGAGGACAATGTGGATCTCATGGAGGGGTCTCCGGATTATGTAAACGCACTGGAGCTGCTGCCCGAGGACATCCGCCGGGCGCACCGCTATGGAGATTGGGATGCTCTGGCGGGAGGATACTTTCCAGAGTTTCGGAGAAAGTCCCATGTGGTGCGGGATTTTTCCATTCCCGGACACTGGAAAAAGTATCGAGCCTTTGACTATGGTTTGGATATGTTTGCCTGCCTGTGGATCGCGGTGGATCAGCAGGGAAGATGTTATGTCTACCGAGAACTGGCCCAGAGCGGACTGATCGTATCCGAGGCCGCCGGGTCGGCTCTCGCCCTTACCCCCGATACAGAGCAAATTGCCTACACCGTTGCACCGCCGGATATGTGGTCCACCCTGAAGGACACCGGCAAGACTATGGCGCAGATCTTTCTGGAGTGCGGACTGGGCATTGTCCGCGCCAACAACAGCCGTGTTCAGGGCTGGATGGCAGTCAAGGAGCTGATGAAGCCTATGCAGGACGGGAGACCGGGTCTGGTCATTTTTGAAAGCTGCAAAGGGCTCATCGACGATCTCATGGCCATCCAGCACGACGAGCGCAACCCCTCCGACTGCGCCAAAATGCCCCATGAGCTGACCCACCGTCCCGACGCCCTGCGCTATTTCTGCCAGCTCCGCACCCTGCCGGCGGAGCGGGAGCAGGAAGAGCCGGAACTGCGACGGAGCAGGTATGAGGACGTCATGACCGGCGGGTCGGCAACAGACAGCTATCTCGGCTACGGGAGCTGGTAGGAAAGGAGGTGGGGAGGAGTTGACAGACGCAAATTGGGTATTTGACAGAGCCATCTATCTGATGGATGAACAGCACGAGAAAAGCGGTGAGGCCCGGACGGCGGATACGCAGGAGTATCGAAACCGCACTCTGGGAATTTTGAATGTGCTGCGCAATGAGCTGTTTCCCTATTCCGACACCTGTGTGTCCGGGGCAGAGGGAACACGACAGGTCTGCCCGGAGATCACGGATTTTGACCAGCCTATGGGGCTGGACGATGTACTGGCGCAGACCGTACTGCCCTATGGGCTGGCTGCCCATCTGCTTCTGGGGGAGCGGGATGCTATGGCGTCCTTTTTCCAGCAGAGGTATGAGGCGCTTTTGTATACCGTAGGAAGCAGACGACCGGGAGTGTGGGAGGACATCCCCACCCATGGATAAGAAAGGAGGGTCTTTATGGACGAGCAGATGGAAGAATTGATACCGGAAACGGAAGAAGCAGGGGAACTGCTTCAGGAACAGCCGGAAGAGCCGATGGAACAGCCGGAAGAGCCGGCTTGCGCCCTGCAGGAGCAGGATATGCAGGATTTTGTCCGGCAGTATCCCGGCCTTGATCCCCGGAGCATCCCGGATACGGTCTGGGAGGCGGTACGCCGGGGGGAGACCCTCACCGGGGCATACGGCAGGCATGAGCTCAGTCAGCTTCGGGCGGACAATGCCCGGATGCGCAGACAGCTGGATATGCTCAGCACCCAGTCCCGCAGCCGGGAGAACAGTCTGGGCAGTATGCGCTCCGCCGGTGGCGGTCAAAGCGCAGACGGCTTTTTGCTGGGCTTCGAGGAAGCCTGAGCACGGATTTTATCATTGAAAGTGAGGAATTGTTATGGCAGAAGCCAGAAATCTTGCCGCGAAGTACGCCAAAAAGGTGGACGAGCGGTTCAATCGGGAGTCTCAGGCAATGCTGGCTCTCAACAGCGACTATGACTTTGTGGGTGTAAAGACCGTCAATGTCTACTCTATCCCCACTGTGGCCATGGTGGACTACACCCGTTCGGGCGCAAACCGCTACGGCACGCCCGACGACCTGACCCGAAACATCCAGACCCTCAGCGTGTCCAGAGATCGGGCCTTTACCTTTATCATCGACAAGGGCGACAAGCTCCAGAGCGATATGGTCATGGATGCCGGCAAGGCTCTGGGCCGTCAGCTCAAGGAGGTCTGGGTGCCTGAGTTTGACGCCTATGTGTTCCGCAAGCTGGCCGCCGAGGCCACGGAGCGTGGCAACTACGCCACCGATGCCATCACCAAGACCAACGCCTACGAAATGTTCCTGCGTGCCATGGAGCATATGGGCAACAAGAACGTCCCCGACAAGGGTCGTGTTGCCTTCTGCTCCTACAAGTTCGCCAATCTCCTGAAGATGGATCCCGCCTTCATGAAGACCAGCGAGACTGCCCAGGACATGATCATCAAGGGCGTCATCGGTGAGGTGGACGGCTGTAAGATCGTCCGTGTGCCCTCCGCCAAGCTCCCCAGCGGCTGCGCGTTCCTGATCGCTCATAAGATCGCCGCCACCGCCCCCAAACAGCTGGAGGAGTACAAGACTCACAACAATCCCCCCGGCATTTCCGGCTGGCTGGTGGAAGGCCGTGTCATTTATGACTGCTTCGTCCTGCGGGAGAAGGCTGACGCCATCTTCTATCACGGCGCACAGCCCGTCCTGCGCAATCTGGATGTGACCGTCGCCGATCAGGGCAACGGCAACGCCAAGATTCTGGTAAATCCTGAGGCCGAAAGCGGTTGCAGCTGGTACTACAAGCTGGGCGATACTGCCGAGAACGTGGCCTATGAGGCTGACGTGTCCGGCTGGAGTGCCCTGAGCAAGTCCGGCGCAACTGTGGCTGTGGGTGACAATCAGGTCATCACTGTGGCAGAGGCAGATGAGACCGGCAAGGCCAAGGCTGTTGGTACTGCGGTACTGGCCTGAACATAACAGAGGGCGGATCTTTCCGCCCTCTCGCACAAGAAAGGGAGGTGTCCTGACTCTGTGGCCAAGATCACAACGAAGGATGAGAGCCGAATCTATCGGATTCGGAGATTTTTGGGTCTGCACGAAAGTGCCGACGGCGATACCCAGCTTGAGCTGGGAGAGGCAAGTGAACTGCGGAACTGGCAGGTGACGCCTCAGTTTCATCTGCGGGTACGACCCGGTTATCGGACAGCGCAGACCTTTTCCGGACCGGTGCGGGGAATGTGGACAGGCTATGTGTCCGGTCGCCGGTGCACCCTGTGTGTGGCTGACGGCGCAATCTGGGAGCTGGGGGACAGTCTGCGGAGAATCGGAGACATCAGTGACGCCCCGACCACCATGTTCGGCTTCGGAAACAAGGTCTATTTCCTCAACGGGCAGGAATATCTGGTCTGGGACGGAGCGGGCTTTGCCGACACCGTGGAGGGCTATGTGCCTCTGGTGGTGACCGCCATGACCCCGGCGGGCGATGGGGTGACGGTGGAAAACGTCAACCGCCTGACCGGGCGCAGACGGTGTCGGTTTTCCGCCGACGGCAAGGCGGTAAGCTACCATCTGCCGGAACAAAACCTGCTGGCGGTGGAGAAGGTCACGGTGGACGGACAGGAGGCATGGAACTGGACGGCGGAGCTGTCTTCCGGCACAGTGGAGTTTTCCGCGCCTCCTGAGGCCGGTGACTGCAATGTGGAGGTCACCTACGCCGTAGCCAACGACCTGCGGGTGCAGGTGGAGTCCATGCGCTTTGCCGAACAGTTCAACGGCGCGGCGGACACAAGAGTGTTCCTCTACGGCGACGGCTCTGCCAAGGCCATCTACTGTGGCGTCACCGAGGACGGAACGGCATCGGCGGAGTATTTTCCCGACCTGTACGAGGTGCTGGTGGGCAGTGAAAACGCCCCCCTGACCGCCATGATCAAATACTACGACCGCCTGATCAGCTACAAGGCAGACGGCGGTGCGTTTTCCACCCGGTATGAGCTGACCACCCTGGCCGATGGTACGGCTGTGCCGGGTTTTTTGACGGTATCCATCAACCGGGAAATGGGCAATTCCGCCATGGGACAGGTGCGCTTGGTGCAGAATGTGCCCCGCACCCTCTACGGAGGCAATCTCTATGACTGGGTCATGGCCAGCTATGCCACCCGGGATGAGCGCAACGCAAAGCTTATCAGTCAGCGGGTACAGCAGACCCTTTCCACGGCTGACCCGGAAAAGGTGTTCTGCTTCGATGACGATGCCAAGGGGGAGTATTACCTGTTTCTCAACGATGAGGACGGCACAGTGCTGGTCCACAACTACGGCATCGATGTGTGGTATCTGTATACCGGTCTGCCGGTAGCCTGTGCCGGGCGTATGGGAGAAAGCCTGTATTTTGGCATGACAGACGGGCGGGTGGTGGTCTTTGACCCGGAACTGCCCAATGATGACGGCGTAGCCATCGATGCCCGGTTTGCCAGCGGACATATGAGCTTTGACCGGGATGACCGGCGCAAGTACAGCAGTGAGGTCTGGGTGTCGGTGAAGCCTACGGCCAACGCCAATCTCCGGGTCACTGCCAGCAGTGACCGGGATATGCAAAGGGGAGAAAAGGATGTGTCCATGAGCCTTTCCTCCTTTAAACAGGGAGATTTTTCCCGTTGGAGCTTCATCACCAGCCGAAGCCCCCGGATCCAGAGGCTGAAGCTGAAGGTGAAGAAGTTTGTTTACTATCAACTGATATTCAGCAGTGATTATCGCTCATCGGATGCTACTGTACTGGCGGTGGATATTCGGGTGCGCTATACAGGTCCGGCCAGATAGGTCGGGTCAGAAGAAAGAGGTGAAGGGATTTTGAGTATTCCCAAATTAAACAGCGATCTGCGTATTATCCAGAAGCTCTCGGATCTGCCCAACACCGGCGACGGACTGACGGCGCAGGAGCTGAAAGAAAAATTTGATCAGGGGGCACTGACCATCCAGAACTGGGTCAATGCGGAGCTGATTCCCACTCTGGTGGCCAAGGAGATCCCCTTTGCGCCCTCGGGGGAAATTGCCGGGGAAAACGTCCAGTCTGCCATCGAACATGTGCAGGCGCAGATCAGGGACGCCTTCTCCGGTAAGATCGTCAACGGCTCGGTGACCAAGGAAAAGCTCTCTGCCGATTTGCTGGAACGGGTCTATGGGGGAAGATGTTGGGTGGCACTGGATGAGCCCGGTGAGCAGGACAATATCTCCGGAGATTTTCCTGTGGGTCAGCTTTGGCTGTGCCCGGGCTTTACAGTGGAAAATAAAGCGGTCAGCTGGATGTGCAAAAACGGCAGTGTGACGGAACAGGACAATCTGCTCACCGTTACCGGCGATGCTACGGCGGAGACTGTGACCCTGAGCCAGACTGTGGCAGGCTTGGGTCAGTCCGGCGACCGGGTGTATGTGCTGTTTTCCGTGGAAGATGCAGATGAAGAGCTGGAAGCAATGAAACTCAAACTGGGCGCAGAGGGCCACGATGCCATGGAGGGTGGGGTATTTACCGCAATTCTGGGCAGTGGTGGCAGTCTTTCTGCGGAGCTGACCGCCACCTGGCCTGCCAAATCGCTGGCTGACGGCAGTTTCGGTCTGAGAAACTTTTCCGTGGTCAATGTGGACGCGGTGTTGCGCCAGAATCCTCATGCTCACGACAAGGCAGATTGGGGCGGTTATCTGGAAAGTCTGCTTCCCCTGGCCGTCCATGCCTGTCCCCAGACCCTGTGGGTACACAGCACGGACGGCCATTGGCGGATGGCTTCCCGGGATCTCCTGCCCGGTGCGCTTCTGGTAGGCGGTGGAGACAGCAAAATGGAAAATCTGTCTGTGGGAGAAGACGGCTCGTATTTGACCGTAAAGGGTGGAAAGCCTGTCTGGGCTGACCGGGAAAGCACGGTGCAGGAACTGGGGGCTGTGCGACTGGCTACGGGCACTTATGTGGGCACCGGTGCAGAGCGCACCCTGACCCTGCCTCTTGCCCCCAAGCTTCTGGTCCTCTCTTCCGATGAAGGTCCTCTGAAGGACAGGAACAATACCGTCCTGTGGGACAATCCGGTGATTCTCCGTGACGGAGCGACCTCCGGTGCGTGGGGCTCGGGACGGGACAGTGAAAACACCCTTTGGAGAGACACCGTATCTCTTCGCGGTGCAGAGCTGGCATTTTCCAAGGAACTGGGCAACCGGCAGGATGTGACCTACACATGGGTCGCCATCTACTAAGGAGGAACAGAGCATGGAAATTTTGATGTTGCTGATCTGTCTGGCTGTGGCGGGGATGTACCTGACGGTGAGCATCCTGCTGACGGTGGTGCTGGTCAGGTATCTGGGCAGGGAAAAATCCGTTGATACCCCCCAGCAGGAACAGGAGGAAAGTCCTGCGGTAGAGGCCAGAAGACGGTATGAGCAGGGATTTCTCAATCTGATGCAGTATGACGGACGACCCAACCGAGACAAGGAGCGTGAGCATACATGAGAGATCCCGGTTATGAACAGGTATACGCCAAGTATACCGATGGTGTCCTGTTTAACAGCCAGATCGGGCTGTATGATACGGTGGAGAACAACGAAAACTTCTTCATCGGCAAGCAGTGGGAGGGAGTGGAGGCCAACGGCAATCCTACGCCTACCTTCAACTTCCTCAAGCGTGTCACCCTGGTGCAGGTAGCCACGGTGGCGTCGGATAATTTCGGTATTCAGGCCACGCCCATGGGTATGGACAGGGGACTGGAGCCTCTTACTCAGGTCATCAACACCCAGTTTGCCTCCCTGTTTGAGCGCAACAAGGTGGTGAGCCTGACCCGAGAGTTTCTGCGCAACGCCGCCGTAGACGGTGACGGCTGTCTGTATACCTATTTTGACCCGGACGTCGAGACCGGTCAGGCCATGCGGGGAGATTTAGTCACGGAGATCGTGGAAAATACCCGTGTTCTCTTTGGCAATCCCTATGACAAGAATGTCCAGTCTCAGCCGTGGCTGATGATCACCCTGCGGAAGCCTCTGGAGGAAGTACGGCGCATGGCGGAGAAAAACGGCTTTGACCCGGCAAGCATCCGCAGTGATCAGGAACAGGGTGGCAGTGCCATGGAGAGGCTCAGTCAGGGCAAGGTGACCCTGCTGGTCTACTTCCAGAAAGACCCGGAGACCGGGCATATCTGGGCGGGTAAATACACCCAGTCCGGTCCGGTGGAGAAATTCCGGGACACGGGGCTGAAGCTGTATCCGGTCACATGGATGAACTGGGATTATGTGCAGGACTGCTATCACGGTCATGCCCTGATCTCCCAGCTGATTCCCAATCAGGTCTTTGTTAATCAGCTTTTTGCCATGGTCATGCGGAGCTTACAGACCACGGCCTTCCCCAAGGTCATCTATGACCGCACCAGAATCCCCCGCTGGGACGGAGGCGTCGGCAGAGCCATCGGGGTAAACGGTGGCGGAGATCTCAGCTCCATTGCCAAGATCATGGACCCGGCCTCTGTTTCTCCTCAGATCAGCCAGTTTATTGACGCCGCCATCAACTACACCCAGAACTTTATGGGCTCTACGGATGCGGCGCTGGGCGATGTGCGCCCGGAAAACACCAGCGCCATTCTCGCTCTGCAAAGAGCCAGTAACGCTCCTCTGGAGCTGGTGAAGCAAAATCTCTATCAGGCGGTGGAGGATCTGGGGCGTATCTATCTGGATATGATGAGCGTTTACTACGGCACTCGCTGGGTGCAGGGGGCAGACGGCATGGGTATGGAACTGGATTTCACCCTGCTTCGAAATCTTCCCCTTACCTTACGGCTGGATGTGGGCGCGTCGTCCTACTGGTCGGAGATCGCGGCAGTGCAGACTCTGGATAATCTGCTGGCGCAGGATAAGATCACGTTGGACGAGTATCTGGAGCGTATCCCCGACGGCTACATCAGCAAAAAGCAGGAGCTGATCGAAAAATGCAAGATTGCAGGAAGAAAGGAGCAGGAGCATGGCCAGTTTGAGCAGTACAGATAAGAACAATCTGACCAAAGACCAGCAACAGCAGGTTTTGGCACTGAAAAAGCAGTGGGCAGCCGCCAACGCTGTGGGTGATAAAGCGGGAATGGAATCTGCCCATAAACAGGCGGAAGCTATCCGTAATTCCGCCGGGTACACCGGCGGAAGCTCCGGTAACAGTTACAGCAAGGTGGCGGCCAATCAGGGCGGACAAACTGCCGATGAGGTGCGCCAGTGGGCGGAGAATTATGATGCCACCAATTATGACCCAAAAAAGGGCTGGATCAACGGCTATTCCACCGCCATGAACACCAGAAGCAAGGCAAATTACATCCGCCAGCAGATGGACGCCAACTCCAAGGCATGGCACACAGCAGATGACGCCACCAAGGAATATCTGCATCAGCAGAATGTGGAGCTGGCGAAGGTGCTGGCAGACTATACCGGTCAGAGCGAAAAGAACTACAAATATGACCCCCAGACCGGCAAATGGTGGACGTGGAACACCAATGTGGGTTACGGCAGTGACCTGAGTTGGACACAGCCCAATATCGCCGAGGGCTGGCGAGAGTATTACGGCTATACGGACGCCGACCGCCAGCGTTGGGACGCAGATACCAGCCGGTATTACAACTTCGTGGATACCCGTATCGCCAACCGCAACGCCATGGATGAAAGCAGTGGCTTTACCGGTCAGTACAGCCAGTTTGTGGGTGGACCTTACGCCGGGCTTCTCCACTGGGGCACACGGAACATGAATCCCTCTGCCTATCAGGATTCCTACAATGACGGCTGGGGTCTTTACGAAAAGGGCGTAGGCGGGGATGTCCAGTATGATGCCAACGGCAACATCATCCCCATCTCCCCGGTCGTCCGGGGCAATAACGCCCTGACGGACTACACCCGCAAATTTGCTTCCTACACTCAGAACGGCGTTATCCAGCCCAATGTGCTGGTCACCAACAAACATTCTGCGGTCTCCGGCGGGGATATTCCCCATGTGCCTTCTTCCGGCGCAGGTACAGTAAGCGGAAGTGTTGGCAATATTTCCGGCTCCGGCGTAAAGGGTGGCGGTCGGTATGACAGCTACATCCGGCAGATGTATGACGCCATATTGCAGGCACAGCTTCGCCAGCTGGAGGAGGCTTATCGGCAAAATCTTTCTGCCCTTGATACGGAGCAGGCGCAGGTGGACAGCACCTATGACAGCCAGAAACGCCAGACCAGTGGTACGGCCGCTCAGCAGGCTGCCATGTGGCGGGAGACCGCCAATGCCCACGGTCTTAATTCCGGCGCACTGGGTCAGGCGGTGCTGGCACAGGGCAATCAGCTTCAGGGCGACCTGAACGACCTCCGGGCGGCCCAGGCTGCGGCGCAGGCTGAGCTTATGCGCCAGCGGACAGAGCTGGGGCAGAAATACCGCACAGCCATTGAGGAGGCTATGGCGGAGAACAATTATGAAATGGTCAATGCCCTGTATGAAGAAGCGGTCAGGGCAGAGGAGGCCTTGCAGGAGCAGTCCCAGTTCAATGCCAATCTGGCTCTGCAATATGCCAAGCTGGCGGCGTCCATGGCCAAGAAGACCGAGAAGGGGGAGTAAGCCATGCTCTACGCAACACTCAGACAGCGAAAGCTCCATGTGAAAAACCCCACTACGGTCATCCAGAACGGCGTGGGTGTGGATGAGCTGATTCTGGATATGGATGACGAATGGAAGACAATGGATTCCATCGTCTGCGTGTTCACCACCCACTACACGGAGCAGGAGGAAAAGACCGAGACCGTAAAGAAAGAGGACGGCGCAACGGAGGAAGTGACCACCACGGTCACCGTAGAAAAGGAGCTGGCAAAGGAAATGCTCCTGACCTTTGGTCAGCCTGTCCTTGTGCCGTGGGAATGTCTGGAACAGACCGGCAGGCTGTCGGTTTCCTGCACCGGCTATGTGGGCGGGGAAAAGGTCATGACCACCATGCGTCCGGACAGCTTCTGGACAGTGGTGCAGAACGGCGCGACCACCGGGGACAAGCCTCTTGACCCTACCCCCTCCCTCTATGAGCAGGTGGTGGCCGCCGCCGGCACAGCCAATGCCGTTGCCCAACAGCTTCTGGCG
>JAZSAW010000118.1:0-8640 GCA_045602105.1 Candidatus Avilachnospira sp. | reverse complement strand
GGTGTCAGAACGCCAAAGGGCGTCTTATGCTGTTCATCCTTACTGTTATATAAAATACGAAGTGCCATATTTCCTCCAACAGTTTCCATGATACAGAATTATACCACAGAACGCCCCCAAAAGGCAATGTTATGGCTAATCCTCTATTTTCACAATATCCAAAGCGGACGCCAAAAGAATATTGATGAGCTCGTTCCGGGAGCGGTTGGTCTTAGCGGAAAGCTCCTCCAGTTTTGCCAAAAGTTCATCTTTCATGCGGACGGAAACAATTTTGTGTCCGTCATCTCCCCTGTTGGGAAGTTTTTTCTTGATTCGAATCTCTTCTGCCATGCTATCACCTCGTTATACTAATATTTTAGCTTGACAGATTTATTCATTATATATTATAATTTTATAGTCCTATTATAACTATATTTACATAGTAAAAGGAGAGAAAAAAATGGACAATACCACTACCACCCCTCAGGCTCCTGAAGTTCAGGTCGCCACCAAGTTCTGCAAGCACTGCGGTGCAAAAATCGCCGAGGCTGCCGTCATCTGCCCCCAATGTGGTTGTCAAGTGGAGGACATGAAAAAAGCTGAACAGCCCAGTATCGTCATTAACAACGCCAACAACAACACTAACACCAACATGAACGGCATGGGTATGTATATGCGTGCCAGAAACAAGTGGGTCGCGTTCCTGCTGTGCTTCTTCCTGGGCTTTGTGGGTGCTCACAAGTTCTACGAGGGTCGTGCCGGTATGGGCATCTTGTATATCTTCACCGGCGGTCTGTTTGGCATTGGTTGGTTTATCGACCTGATCAGCATCCTCTGCAAACCCAACCCCTACTATGTGAGATAAAGGAGATAGGAACATGGCAGTAGCATCTCTTGTTCTGGGTCTTTTGTCCCTGATTTGCGGTCTGTTTGGCGTGGGCTTTCGCCTTGGCGGTGTTATTTTTGCCATCATCGCCCTGATTCTCAGTGCCAGAAATACCGCTCCTGAGCAGGCTTCTCTGGCTAAAGCCGGTAAGGTCTGCGCCATTATCGGTCTGATTCTTTGCCTGCTCATGATTTTTGTTTCTGTGGTTCTTGCCGGCTTCGTCGGCTCTTTCCTCACCGGTGGTGCTCTGGAGGGTCTGGCAGAACTGATAGAAGCGTTCTATATGGAATTTGCCTAAGGAGAAAATCAGCATGAAAAAATTATTGCCCATCACCGCCTGTCTGCTGGCTGTTCTGGCACTTGTTTTCTGCCTGACTGCTTGCAGTAACGAAACAGAGGATCCCGCTTTGAATACTCCCAATACCGTGGAGCAGATTGAAGCCTCTGCCGAGGAGGAAACCTCCATCGAGGAGGAAGCCCTTGTTGAGGAGGAAACCCCTATCGAGGAGGAAACCCCTGTTAAGGAGGAAACCCCTGTTAAGGAGGAAACCCCTGTTAAGGAGGAAACCCCTGTTGAGGAGGAAACCCCTGTTGAGGAGGAAACCCCTGTTGAGGAAGTTCCTATGGAAACTGCCTCTGATATTCGCCCTGATTTCAAGGAAGCCATGGACAGCTATGACGCCTTCTACAACGAATACTGTGAGTTTATGAAGAAGTACAAGGCTAACCCCACTGACCTGACCTTGCTCGGAGAATACGCAGGTATGATGACCAAGTCTACGGAAATGACCCAGAAGTTCGAAGCGTGGGACGAAGAAGAAATGAATGACGCTGAGCTGACTTATTATCTGGAAGTCAGCGGTCGTGTAACTCAGAAAATGCTGGAGTGCATGCAGTAAGTAAAATACTTTCTTTGCTTGGTATTTGCAAAACAAACCGACCTGTAACAGGTCGGTTTGTTTGTTTTTATTCTCTCCCTCCGTCTTTTTGCCTACGGCAAAAATCCACCTCCCTCGTCAGAGGGAGGCTTGAGTGCAGTGCAAGCCTAAGGCTCCCTCTGATGAGGGAGCTGTCAGCGAAGCTGACTGAGGGAGAGATTTTTAACCGCGATGTCTATATATTCACATACACCGCGAAAATTTCGGTCAATATCCAAATTGCAGATTCTCAATATAGTTAAATCCATGCTCTCTAATTCATTTGTACGGACATGGTCTTTTTTCATCTGCTCTGCTGTGTAGTGTCCGCCACCATCCAGTTCTATAACCAAGCCTGCCTTTGCACAATAGAAATCTACAATATAATTCCCAATGGCTTTCTGCCGTTGGAAGCGCACAGGGTAATTTCGCAGAAAATCATACCATAGTTTGCGTTCCCATGGTGTCATGTTTTTTCGCAAGTTTTTTGCAAGAGAGATGTTAGCCTTGTTATATTTTTCAATTTCTCTCCCTCCGGAAAAAAGCCGCCTCCCTCATCAGAGGGAGGCTTTGGCTTACATATTACTGAATAGCCTCGAACATTTGCATATACCGCAAAGCAGGCTGATTCCAACTGAAATCCTGCTCCATATCGTGCTTGGCCAAGGCGTTCCACGCCTCGCGGTTTTCCGTATAGAGGGCTGTTGCCCGGCGGATGGCACTGAGAAAATCCTCGCCGTTATAGCTCTGGAAGGTAAAACCACGACCCAAACCAGTCTCGGCATCATAAGGAATCACCGTATCCTTCAGACCGCCGGTAGCGTGGACGATGGGGACTGTGCCATAGTGCATGGCAATGAGCTGGCTCAGACCGCAGGGCTCGCTTCTGGAAGGCATCAGGTAGGCGTCACCGCCGGCATAGACCCGGTCAGCCAGACCGGGGTCAAAGGCCAGTTTGACCGCCATTTTCCCCGCAAATTCTTGAGACAGGGTATACAGAGCGTGCTCATATTGTGCCTCTCCTGTTCCCACGATGGCCAGCTGGACATCGTCCTTCATCAGCTCACGGCAGATATAGCACAGAATATCGATTCCCTTATGCCCCGCCAGACGGGACACCAGCACCAAAAGCGG
Organism: Candidatus Avilachnospira sp.; assembly: GCA_045602105.1. GTDB lineage: Bacteria > Bacillota > Clostridia > Oscillospirales > Oscillospiraceae > Avoscillospira. The sequence goes on along the minus strand of JAZSAW010000118.1, from coordinate 5,724 downwards.
AGTATCGGGACGGACATCCAGACCCAGCTCCTGCTGAAGTGCCTGCTTATTCTTTGCTTTCTGCTCCACCATATTGCGGACATCAAAATGATGCTCCAGATGGGGGCTGGCAGAGGGGTCAAAGACTGTGGTATCGATGCCGTTGGTGATTCCAAAGAAGCGCTCCGCCCGCAGGGACAGAACATCAGACATCCCGTGGGAGAAATAGGGGTACTGCAGTTCACCGGCATAGGTCTCAGACACAGTAGACACGGCATCGGCGGCGACGATGCCCGCCTTCATGAAATTGATGGCATCCCCATAACGCAAGGTCTCGATCCACTCTCCCGGCAGACCCAGAACATCGGCATTGAACTCCATGCCCGCCCAGCCCTGATACTCGATATTGTGGATGGTAAAGACGGTTTTGGTACGGGGGAAGCTGTCGGCAAATTCGCTTTTCATCAACACAGGCACAAGGGCTGTCTGCCAGTCATTGCACTGGAGCACATCGGGCTTATAGCCCAGATAGCTCATGGAAGCCAGAACAGCCTTGGAAAAATAGGCGAAACGCTCGCCGTCATCCATCTGTCCATAGGCCGTATCCCGGTTAAAATACTGCTCGTTGTCGATAAAATAGATCTGGAGCTTTCTTCTCCGGCTCTTCAGGCGGAACAGTCCCACATGGCACTGCCGCCAGACCAGATTGACGGAAAAATCCGTGATAAACTGGCACTCGATCGCCGGGTTATACTTAATTTTGTTATAGTAGGGCAAAAAGAGGCAAACGGTATTGCCGGGGATCTTACTCAGTGTTTCCGGGAGTGCCTGCATCACATCCCCAAGACCGCCGGTCTTGAGGAAGGGTGCGGCTTCGGAAGCCACGATCGCGATTTTCATACGGTAACGCCCTTTCTGATGATCAGCGGATGCTCCGGCGAGCCAAGAAGCCGTGTCCCGGCCTTGACCACCACATCCTTATCCAAAATCGTATATTGGATGCTTGCGCCTTTTTCCACGGTAGAGCCCTGCATGACCACGCAATCCCGCACAGTAGCGCCCTCATCCACCTTGACCTCACGGAAGATCACGCTGTTTTCCACCTGTCCGGACAGACGGCATCCGTCAGCCACCAGGCAGTTGGACACTTCGCAGTTTTTGCCGTAGAGGGTGGGGACTTCGTCCCGGACCTTGGTATAGATGGGCACATCACCCTGAAACAGTCCCTTGCGGACATCGGCATCCAATAGCGCCATATTGTTGCGGTAATAGTCTTCCACAGACTGATTAAATAAAATCTCACCGGCGAAGGAATAAACATTGACAGAAAGTAACCCTGCCTTGAACAGGCTCATAATGCCGTCCCGCTCCAGATGGTAATTGCCCCGGGGAACGGCTTCCTTAATGATCTGAATCAGCCGTTTGCGGTTCATGACGAAAATGCCCAGACCCATGAGATAATCCTTGGGGGCGACATAGTCGCAGCCCATAGAGGTAGCCATGCTCTGATTATCCGTCTGGATGGCAAAGGGCAGTTCCCGCTTACCGTCAGCCAATCCGGCCTTGGCCACCACAGTGACATCTGCACCGGAACGGCAATGGTCAGCAATGACCTTGCGGAAATCCAGAGACAGCATGACATTGGAATCCGCCAAAATCACATATTCCTGATCTGCCTCTTCCAGCACATACAGTGCCGACTGCAGAGCTTCCAGCTTGCCACGGTAGATGCCGTTATGACCGGATGCGTAAGGAGGCAGGAACACCACGCCATGGGTCGCAAGCTGCAGATCCCATTCCTGACAGGAGCCCAGATGATCCATCAGGGACTTATAGTTATACTTGGTGATGATGCCAATGTGCCGGATTCCGGAATTGGCCAAACTGGAAAGGATAAAATCGATCTGGCGGTAACGCCCGCCCACAGGAATAGACGCGGAAGTACGCAGTTCCGTCAGCGCGCCCATATGACTGTCATAAATATTGGAGAAGATAATGCCCATGGTTTCCATTGTTGCCACCACCCTTCCTTAAACAATGTCCCCGGGCTGTACCACAGCACCCTCGGGAATCACAACGTCTTTGCCGATCACACTGATCTTCAGCTTATCCGGCGCGCAGTCCTGATCTTCGCCAATGCGGGCGCCTGCCTTGATAACGCAGTCTTCTGCCACGATGGCATGGCGCACCTGAGCTCCGGGCTCGATGACCGCACCGGGCATGATAACGCTGTTATAGACCTCAGCGCCCTTGCCGATGGTGCAGCCAGTGGACACAACACTGTGGCGCACTGTGCCGTAGACCTCACAGCCCTCAGCCACAAAGCTGTCGGAAATTTCCGCGCCCTTGGCGATAAAGGCCGAAGGCATGGCATAGTTCCGGGCGTAGATCTTGCGGTTATTGGTGCCGTAGATATTGAATTCCGGCTCATCGCCCAGCAGGTCCATATTGGCTTCCCACAGGCTGTTGATGGTGCCCACGTCTTTCCAGTAGCCCTCGAACTCATACGCCATAAGCTTATGACCGGCGTTCAGGATACTGGGGATCACATTCTTGCCAAAGTCGTTATCGGATTTGGGATCATCCTCATCCAGTTGCAGGAATTTCTTGAGAATCTCCCACTTGAAGATATAGATGCCCATGGACGCCTTGTTGGATTTGGGCTGTTTGGGCTTTTCCTCGAATTCATAGATCACGCCGTCATCCCGGGTGTTCATGATACCGAAGCGGGACGCCTCCTCCATAGGCACGGAGCGGACAGCGATGGTACAATCGGCATCGGTTTCCTTGTGATAGCGGAGCATTTTGGCGTAATCCATCTGGTAAATATGGTCACCAGAGAGAATCAGCACATTATCCGGGTCATACCGCTCAATAAAGGGGGTGTTCTGATAGATGGCATTGGCCGTACCCTTATACCAGTCGGAGCGCTTGCTCCGGGCATAGGGGGGCAGAATAGACACACCGCCATGAGAGCTGTTGAGATCCCACGGCTGACCGTTGCCGATGTAGGCATTCAGCTCCAAGGGCTGATACTGGGTCAGAACACCCACTGTGTCGATATGGGAATTGACACAGTTGGACAGAGGAAAATCGATGATTCGATACTTCCCTCCAAAGGGCACAGCAGGTTTGGCGGTATTCTCCGTCAACACCTTCAGTCGGCTGCCCTGGCCGCCGGCTAGCAACATGGCGACGCAGTGCTTTTTCTGGAAATACATAGAACAGGCCTCCTTAAGTTAACTCTTGTCATGCTGTCCCAACAGCATGGAGAACAGGCTTCGTCCTGTTGTCTGTTTCTGATTCTCACAAATTATCTATTAAGTATTATAACATTTTTGTCTGCATTGCACAAGCCCCATTCCGGTTTTTTCCCATATATTCCCATATGGTCAGGAAAACTCCGTCCATGGGGCAATAGCTGGTGGTAGATGTTCAAATTCCACCGATTTTCCTGTGGCAGGATGGGCAAACGCCAGCTTTGCCGACCACAAAGCAATGGGGCAATCATCCTCCAAAAGACTGTATTTCCGATCCCCCACCAGAGGAAAACCCCGGGAGGAAAACTGACAGCGAATCTGGTGGGTACGCCCTGTTCGCAGGACAATACGCACCAAACTCAGTTCACCTGTCTGACCCAGCTTTCGGTAGTCCAGAATAGCCTCCTGCACATCCTTTCCCGGCTGATCCACCACATAGGTCTTTCTCTCTTCTTTCCGGCGAAACAGCAGGTCTTTGAATGTACCCTGCTCCTCAGGTAGATGCCCATGGACCACTGCCAGATATTCCTTATGAAATTCCATTTCCCGAATCTGCCGGGACAGCTCCGATGCGGACCGGGCGTTTCGCGCCAGAACCATAAGACCGCTGACCACCTGATCCAGCCGGTGCACCGTCCGCACATCGGCCTTAGGCTGACCCAGAGCCTCCCGCACCATAGACGGCAAGCCTCCGGGCTCGTCCGTGGACTTGACTCCCGCAGGCTTCAGGCAAACCAGTATATCCTGATCGGCATAGATGATCTCCACCATGGACATCCCTCCTGTGCTTAGTATATCATATTCCTTCATGGCAAACAAATGGTTTTGACCGCAGAGTTTTTGTTGAAAGCCCCCGAAACTTCTGGTATACTGGTGAAAAACCATGGGGAGGCGATATAGATGAAAGAAAAGGTCGAACAATTGATTCGGGCTCTGCAAGAGGCCTATCCCGACCCTGTCTGCGCCCTGCATTATGAAAAGGACTATGAGCTGATGATCGCTGTACGGCTCTCTGCCCAGTGCACCGATGAACGGGTCAATCAGATCACCCCTGCCCTCTTTGCCCGCTTCCCTACTCTGGAAGCCTTTGCCGAAGCCGATGTCGCAGAGGTGGAGGAGCTGGTCCATTCCTGTGGCTTCTTCCGGCAAAAGGCCAAAGACATCGTTTTAGCCTGCCAGATGCTCCTGACCGAGCATGGTGGAAAAGTGCCGGACACCATGGAGGCTCTTCTGAAACTGCCCGGTGTGGGACGCAAGACCGCAAATCTGCTTCTGGGCGATCTCTACGGCATCCCCGGCAGTGTGGTCTGCGACACCCACTGCATCCGAATCAGCAACAAGCTGGGGCTTGCCCGGGGCAAAGAGCCGGAGAAGGTGGAAACCCAGCTCCGGGCGATCCTGCCTCCGGAGGAAAGCTCCGATTTCTGCCACCGCATCGTCCTGCACGGCAGAGCCGTCTGCACTGCCCGAAAGCCCGATTGCCAAAACTGCACCCTCAGCCCATGGTGCGATTTTTTCCACGATCCACAATAAAACAAGCCAGACAGCTAACGCTGTCTGGCTTGTTTTCATTCATTAGAAGATGCCCTGTTCCATCATGGCTTCCGCCACTTTCTTGAAGCCTGCGATATTGGCGCCGGCAACCAGATTGTAGCCCAGACCGTACTCGGCTGCGGCATCGGCAGAGGCCTTGTGGATGTTGATCATCATCCGGTGGAGCTGTTCGTCCACTTCCTCGGCACTCCAGACCAGACGCTCGGAGTTCTGGCTCATTTCCAGACCGGACACGCCTACGCCACCGGCATTGACGGCCTTGGAGGGCGCAACGATCATGTTCTTCTGCGCCATCAGATAAGCCAGCGCGTCGTTGGTGGTGGGCATATTGGCCACTTCGATGTAGTACTTCACGCCGTTGGCTACGATCTTCTCCGCAGATTCCATGCGGACATCGTTCTGCATGGCGGAAGGCATGATGACATCAGCCTTGACGCCCCAGGGCTTCTCACCGGGGAAGAACTGCACGCCGGGGAACTTATCAGCATAGTCCTGCACGCGGTTGCGGCCGGAGGAGCGCATTTCCAGCATATACTCCACCTTTTCCTCGCAGGAGGAAACGCCTTCGGGATCGTAGATATAGCCGTCAGGACCGGAGAGGGTCACGACCTTTGCGCCCAGATGCAGGGCCTTTTTGCAGATGCCCCAAGCCACGTTGCCGAAGCCGGAGATGGCAATGGTCTTGCCCTTGATGTCTTCGCCCTCGTGCTTCAGGACTTCCTGCAGATAGTACATGGCACCGTAGCCCGTAGCCTCGGGACGGGTCAGAGAACCGCCGTAGCTGAAGCCCTTGCCGGTCAGCACGCCGTTTCCCCAGACGCCCTTCAGACGGCGATACTGGCCAAAGAGGAAGCCGATCTCACGGCCGCCAACGCCCATATCACCGGCGGGTACGTCCACATCAGGACCTATGTAACGGTACAGAGCCGTC
>JAZSAW010000117.1:0-4230 GCA_045602105.1 Candidatus Avilachnospira sp. | reverse complement strand
ACGAATTTCATCAACCGGACCGGCTGTCCGCCCCCTTTCTTCGGAATTTGGGGAGCGCAAGACCAAGGGCTGCCATGATCAGCAGAATGCCCCAGGCCGTATATCCTCCGGTGCCCTTACCACCTGTGAGGGGCAAAGGTTTTTCCGGTTGATTGAGTACCTGTATGCTGAACGCCGTTGTGCCGGCATAAACAAAGGGATGCCCCTGCACAGTTACGGTGCCGTCTGCATGAATGGTCAGGTAAGCCGGTTCATCCAGCGGGAAATAACCCACAGGCGGTTGGATCTCCGTCAGCCGATAATCGCCGTACTTCAGATTATCGAAGGTCAATGTACCATCTGCACCAGTGGTCATGGTTCTGATCACAAATGCAGGATCAACTTCTCCATTCACCAGGCGCTCCAAAGTGAAGGTCGCACCTTCCAGCCGGAGACCGCCGCCTTGATTGGTCTTGATCAATCGGAGCATGGTTCGTCTGGTATCGTTACTGACCGTAAAGGATGTATTGACCAGCCGTCCCATATCATCGTAGGTGTAGTAGGGATAGCTGTAATCCACCAGCCAGTTGGCAAAGGTAAAATCGCTGAGGCAGTCTTCGTTGCCGATTTTGGTCTCCCTGACCGACCAGATGATCTCCGCGCCGTTGGCGTAACGGGGCAAGCCGTACCAAGTGGCGGTATAGCCGTTTTCTTCACTGAGCACAACAGTCGGCTCAACACCGGAGATCAGAACAGTTACAGGCAGATCGTTGGCCAGAAGCTGAACGGTGACCGGCTGCCACTCCTCTGCAGGACAAAACCACTGCTTGGTGACTGTAACAGACGTGCTGTCGGTAGAGTTGCGGACAGTGAGCAGTCCGTCATCATAACTGACCATATCCGAGTCATTGAGGACGCCGATAGTACCATCGCCCAAATCCCCCAGCAGGACATTTTCAACGGGAACATAGCCCTCCGGGGACTGCAGTTCCTGCACTTCTACTATGCCGTTATCGTAACTGAAGCCCTCAATGACCAGCTCGTAGTAGCCGTTGCCGGTCAACTCGGTAATGTCCCCCTCAGGGTCGTAAATATACCGCTCTGCCTGGGCGTCATAGGAGAAACGGAGATACTCCCCATTCTGTAACAGGGCAAACACCGCTCCGCCCAGAGGACTGCCGGTGGTGGCATCCTCTTTTTTGATGATGACCGAGTCGTGCGTGTGGTAAATATTGGTAAATTCCACCCGCAGAGCCTGTATCTCGCCCATATCCGTGGCATAGGTCATGCCGGTAACATCTACCTGCGTGCCGTCACCGGACTTGCTTTGGGTATTATAGGCATCCACCACACGGTAACTGCTGTGGACGACCATAGTACTGTCTGTCGGAATACCCGGATCTTCCGTTACGGTCCACTGTTCTCCGTATTTCACGTGCTCAACAGACCAGTCATACGTCATTGTGTCTGTTTGTGACGCGATCAGGACAGTACCGTCCCGGGGTACGTATTCCGGCTCGTTAACATAGAGATAATACTTACTTCCGGTGGTGTTGGAAGCGGTCATGTAAAAGCTGTCCATGACCTCAGCAATGGCCTGCTTATTTCCGGCAAAACTCTTGCTGATATCCAAATACCCCTCTTTTCTCACCAGCTTGCCGTCAATATGCCACGCATCGGACTGGCATTTAAACACATACCAGCGGATAGCGTAGCCATTGACATTCAGTTCATTGACATCCACCGGCTCGCCGTCTACGCTCAGATAGTCGGCATAGTCTTTCAGCAGTTCAAACACATCTTCATCTCTGGGAAAGCTCTGCAGCCAAATACCCGATGTCTGTCCGTACATGGAACGGATCTCCTGATCAGCGCCATAGGAGTTATCCGAAGTGGTATCCGCTATGTAGTATCGGTTGTTCAGATCGTTAACCGACAAGTCAGCCACATCATCACCGCCTATAAAGGCAGCAAACAGTTCCGGGGTGTAGAGGTTGGAGTCCTGAGAGGTCATGTTGCCCTCCGTATCCACCGCCACAGAGTCATATCGGATGTAAAAGCTGGCCGTCTGCTGGGCACGGTATTCCCATACGCCCAAAAGCTTCAGCAAATGGCCTCCATCGACATAAGCTTGCAGTTCCGCCCATGTCAAGGTCGCATTGGCGCTGAGGATCGTATCCGTTCCCTCGATCTGCCAGCCCTTGAAACCAATGGCACGGGACAGACCAACTCCATTGCCGTTAACCTTGCCGATGACGTTTTGCTGGGAAACATTCCGGATCCGGGCATCGGTTTCCAGTTCGATGATGTCCGTCAGCGTTGTCTCCGTCGAGCCAAGGATCGTGGGCTCCGTTGTCACGGTCACACCACTGACCGCAGGGAAATTCACATCGTAAGAGATACGCACTCTGCCATCGCTCACCTGCTCTATAAATACCTTGGCAGAATATATCGCTACCTGTTCTCCTCCGGCATACTCTGTGGTATCGGACAGCCACGGAGAGCCCTCAGGCAGGGTCACACTCGTGCCGGAGCGGACATATTGAACGGTTTCTGAGCCATCCTGATACCGGAATGTCACCGTATAAAAGGCAAGAGGGTTATTACTGCTGTCCACCAGGCGGACATATTTGGTCGCCCTGGCATTATTTTGCCGAGAATAGTTGTTGCCAAAATAGGTCGTTCCACCGGAGCTCGTGGCAGTGGTCCAGGACGTCGCTGTGGCACTGGTGGCATAGCGCAGACGCAGATTTGAGGAGGTCAGGCTCAAACCGAGACTGCTGTTATAGAGGTTCAGTATATCGTTGGTCGTTTCCGAAGCATAGTATCTGGTACCGCTTCTTCCGGTTGTAAACTGCAGAGAGCCTACGGTCCGCCAGCCATTATCCAGATAGATATAATAGTTGGCCATGCTTGTGCCGGTACTGACCGGGTCATCCAAAGACATGGTGCTGATTCCGCCTGATTGGGGAAGCTGTAAGGGGTCTGTGGCAAATGTAGAGGTCAGCCCACTGCTCTGACCGTCTGAAACAGAAAAAGCTGAACCCTCCCCGATCTGCAAAGGATCGATCGGCGTATTGATTTCGCTGACCGAGCTATTGGAGGATGTAGCTGTTCCTTGGGGCAGTTCGCCGTTATCTCCGCCATAGGAGGTAATGATGTTTTCGTTCAGCATCACCCGAGGCTGGATGTTGTTTTCCGCTATGGTCTCGTTGATGGCCGCCACATCGGAGGAACGAATCTCCTCCGTGGCCAATGGCGAGGTCAAATTCTGATTAAACTGCAGGGCACTGTCCACCGACTGGTCAATCACCGTCTCGAGAGCGTTGTCCGGTTGTTTTTCAACCTGCGTCAGCAGAGCGTTAATATCATTGTCCTTCAGCAAAACCAGATAGCAATTCTCCGTATGGGTATGTACCGGAACATCACAGACAAAAATGTCGTTTTTGTAGCAATCATCCCCATGGGTATGGGCTTCGATTCCACATCGGGCCTGTTGTTCCAGAGCCAGTGCCTGCACAGATAATCCGTCTATGCTGATGATTCCCAGTAAAACAGTCAGCACCAAAGCTACCGGCAACCATATTCGATTGTAAATGCCAGATCGCTTCACGCAGTTCACCGTTCTTTATCCAAAGTTCAAGATCACTTTTCCCAATATCCTGTTTCCGGGAATGGTGCCGATCTCTTTCAATCGGCTGTCCATGGCAATGGGACGATTATCGCCCATCACAAAAAACTCATCATGAGGGATGGTATAGGGAAAGCTGATGTTGCACTGTCCCGGCGAGGTCTCGCTGACGTAAGGCTCGCTTAAAGGCATGCCGTCCACCTTTATCTTTCCATTTTCATCCATTTCCAGACTGGTACCGCCATCGGCAATGATCCGGCGGACCAACACCTTGTTGTTATAATAGAACGCCACTACATCCCCGCGCTCTACCCTCTCGGTCCGAAGCACCAGCAGGACCTGTCTGTCCTGCAATTGAGGCTCCATACCACTGCCGTAATACCGCACAACCGAAAAAATATGGGTAAACACATTCAGCAACACCACAACAGTCAGTGCCACGCCTACCAGCAGTGACAGCACGATTCGCATATAGGGTGCATTTGCTTTCATGTATTTCCCATGATTGGATACTAGCTTCTTCATGCCGATTTCCTTTCAAAACCCACATGGATATAAAATCCCCACAGTATAATACTCCTTTCCACCAGATATTTCAATAGCTGCCCCTGATTTGTGGT
>JAZSAW010000116.1:0-3180 GCA_045602105.1 Candidatus Avilachnospira sp. | reverse complement strand
CTGCTTGTCGGCTTTACGGCACGCCTGTGCGGTCTGGATGCCGATGTGGTGCGTTTGATGGTTTGCACTACGGCGATGCCTCTGGGATTGAACACAGTCATTTTCCCTGCGGCCCATGGACAGGATACCACAGTTGGTGCCAGCATGGCACTGATCTCCAATGTCCTTGCCCTTGTGACCATACCGCTGATTTTGACTATTTTTATTTAGAAAAACTACATAAGGAGAGAATCTCATGAACAAATTGCACGCAGGCTACAGCCGTGTGAATGTGACCCCCATGCTGGGTATCGACATCATCGGCTATTATAAGACACGCCATGCATCCGGCGTTCTGGATGAGCTGGAAGTGGTGGCTCTGGCTCTGGCAGTGGAAGAGAAGAAGATGGTCATCATGAGTATTGACCACTGTGGTATCCGGGCTGAGGTTTGTGATGAACTGCGTCAGCATGTGGCACAGACCACCGGACTGCCTGTGGAGGCCATCTTTATCCATGCTACCCATTCCCATACCGCACCTGCAGTGGAACGCCCCCGGGGGCTTCCTGAGGATGAGCCTGTGCCGGCAGAAGTTCTGGAGTATAAGGCTTTTGTCCAGCGGAAAATGGCTGATGCCGCCCGGATGGCACTGGAAGACCTGAAGCCCGCGCGAATGGGCTGGGCAGTGGGTCAGGCGCCCAATATCGCCTTTGTCCGCCGTTTCCGCATGAAAGACGGCAAGGTGCGCACCAATCCCGGTGTCGGCAACCCCGATATTCTCCACCCCATCGGGGAAGTGGATGAGCGGGTCAATGTCCTGCGCTTTGACCGGGAAGGGGCAGAGCCTATTGTGCTGGCCAACTTCGCTGTCCACCCCGATACCGTGGGTGGCGACAAGATTTCCGCCGACTGGCCGGGTTTTGTGCGCCGGAATCTGGAAAAGTGGCTCGATGGCGCAAAGCCCATCTTCCTCAACGGTGCTGAGGGCGATGTGAACCATGTGAATGTCAACGCCAAGGACGGCGACCTGAATGATATGTTCATGGACTTCGACGATGTTGCCCGTGGCTACGGCCATGCCCGGCACATGGGCAATGTGGTGGCAGGCGCGGTCATGCAGGTCTATGATAAGGTCAACTATGTGGATGTGGACAGCCTGACCTTTATGGAGCGGGTGGTGGAGATTCCCTCCAATATGCCCAAGGCTGAGGATATGGAGCAGGCTCGTACTTATGATGCTCTGCATCAGGCAGGACGGGATGAAGAAATTCCCTTCCGGGGCATGGAGCTGACCACCGTTGTGGCAGAGGCAGCCCGGATGCTTCGTCTGGAGCACGGTCCTGAGGCATTTCCCCTGCACCTGACCGGTATGGCCATCGGCAATATCGCCCTTGTGGGTATTCCCGGTGAGCCCTTTACGGGCATTGGACGGGGACTGAAGGAAGCGGAGGACTGGACACTGGTTTTGCCCTGTTGCCTGACCAACGGCTTCGAGGGCTATTTCCCCATGCAGGATTCCTATGATGAGGGTGGTTATGAGGCCCGATGCTCCAACTTCGCTGCCGGCGTGGCAGAGCGCATCCGGGATGAAGGCAAGATTCTTCTTGCTCAAATGCGTTAACAACCGAAATATAATCGCCCTGACCCCACGGTCAGGGCGATTTTTGCAGGATTTTTCGGACTGCCTGCAAAAAAGACGATTCAGTTCTTGCTTTTTTTACCAGTCTGTTTTATAATTTAGTGTATTAGACTAAAACATTGGGAGGAAAAGAGATTGAGTATACAAACCACACAGATTCTCGTGGCCATGATCATTTATATGGCTGTCGTTGTGGGAATCGGTATCGTGTTTGCCAGAAAGGCAAATAAAAGCTCGGAGGATTATTTCCTGGGTGGCCGTACCCTCGGTCCCTGGGTCACCGCCATGAGTGCCGAGGCTTCGGATATGAGTGGCTGGTTGCTCATGGGTCTGCCCGGCGTGGCCTACTGGTGCGGTCTTGCCGATGCGGCATGGACTGCCATCGGTCTGGCTGTGGGTACATACCTCAACTGGTTGCTGGTCTCCAAGCGCCTGCGCCGGTACAGCATCCGTGCCAATAATGCCATCACCCTGCCGGAATTTTTCTCCAACCGTTTCCGGGAGGAAAAGAAGTGGATCATGTCCCTTGCGGCCATCTTCATCCTGATCTTCTTTACCGTCTATGCAGCCAGTTGCTTCGTCACCTGTGGCAAGCTGTTCTCCACCTTGTTTGGCACGTCCTATGTGTCCATGATGATCGTGGGCGCGGTCTTCGTCCTGCTCTATACCCTGTTGGGTGGTTTCCTTGCAGAGAGCGCGTCGGATTTCATGCAGGGCGTTGTGATGATCATTGCCCTGACTGTCATTGTCATCGTCAGCACCGTCAAGGCCGGTGGCCTCAACGCTGTGCTGGATAACGCCAAGGCCATCCCCGGCTTCTTCGAGTTCTTCGGACTGGCTACCCCTGCTGTGGGCGCAGACGGCGCACAGCTGGTGGAGGCCGGCAAGCCTGTCTTTGGCGAAGCCCGCCCCTACGGTGCCCTGAGTGTCTGCTCCATGCTGGCGTGGGGTCTGGGCTACTTCGGTATGCCTCAGGTGCTGTTGCGCTTTATGGCAATCCGCAAGGAAGACGAGCTGAAGCGCTCCAGAAGAATCGCCATGATCTGGGTCATCATCTCTCTGGCAGTTGCCGTGTTCATCGGTATCGTCGGCCGTTTCCTGTTCCCCACGGAGCACCTGACCGCTTCCGCTGCGGAGAGCATCTTTATCACTCTGTCTACCAGCTATCTGCCTCCCATTCTGGCAGGCTTCGTCATGGCCGGTATTCTGGCGGCTACCATCAGCTCCTCCGACTCCTATCTGCTGATCGCCGCTTCTGCCTTTGCCAAGAACCTGTTCCACGGTGTGTGGAAGAAGGACGCTTCCGATAAGCAGGTCATGACCGTCACCCGGATCACCCTGTTGGCCATCGCTCTGATCGCCATTGTCATTGCTCTGGATGAAAACAGCGTTATCTTCAAGGTAGTCTCCTTTGCATGGGCTGGCTTCGGCGCGACCTTTGGTCCTCTGATGATCATGTCCCTGTTCTGGAAGCGTACCAACCGCGCCGGTGCCATTGCCGGTATGGTCGGTGGCGCGGCCATGGTCTTCCTCTGGAAGCTGGTCATCAGCAAGCTGGGCGG
>JAZSAW010000115.1:0-8634 GCA_045602105.1 Candidatus Avilachnospira sp. | reverse complement strand
GCGGCAATGAGAAGTGCTTTTATTCTGGAAGTAAAGAGTTTCTGTTTCATGGTTGTATCGTCCCCAAAACCGTCACGCCCTGCCTGCGCAGACCCTTGACCAGGGCGCACAGAGGCAGTCCCATGACGTTGTAATAATCTCCGTGGATGCTCTCCACAAAAATCCCCGCCTGCTCCTGAATCCCGTAAGCTCCCGCCTTGTCCAGGGGAGAGCCGGTGGCGACGTAGGCGTCGATCTCTGCATCGGACAGGGGCTTAAAGCGAATTTCCGTCCGCTCCACATGGGCTTCCACCTGACCGTCCCGCCAGAGGCAAAAGGCTGTCAGCACCTCGTGGGTACGACCGGAGAGCAGGTGGAGCATTTCTTTGGCATGGGCAGGATCTCTGGGTTTGCCCAGAATGTTGTCATCCACCACCACAACGGTGTCGGCGGCGACGATCAGGTCACCGGGATGATCCGTGCCCACGGCTTCGGCTTTCTTTTGGCAGACCTGCGCCACAGCCTGCTCTACGGAGAGCGCAGAATCCATGGTCTCGTCAATGTCTGCGGTGATGATGGTGAACTCCAGCCCCAGCATGGTCAGCAGTTCTTTTCGCCGGGGGGACTGGGAAGCAAGAATAAGCATGGATGTTCTCCTTTGGGGGTCACTCCACCCCTCTGGTGTAAAGTCCTCTGGTGCAGGTGCCCGGGTCAAATTCCCCATAGCCCTGATACTGCGCCAGAATACTGTCCACCTCACCGGGATTTTCCGTGGTGAAGTTCAGCCGGTGCGCCCAGAGCCCCATGCCCCGCAGGCTGTCCAGCTTGTCCAGTAAGTACAGTTTTTTGCCGTTATACAGCACGTTCCGGCAAGTGCCCGGGTCTTTCAGCACAGGGAATTCCTCGCCCATGCGGTCGTTGGGCCGGGTAGGGGTCTCACAGGAGCAGGCGCCGGTGCGGTTTTTGATGACGCAGTTTTCCATGAGCATGAGGGGCAGTCTGCCGTAGACCAGCACCTCCACAGGCACGGCCTTGCTCAGATCTCGAAGCTGAGGCAGGGTCATCTCAAAGCTGACCAGTTGGCTCTCCACGTGCTGAGCCCGCAGGTAGTGCATGGCGTGGGAGTTATAGATGTTCAGACCGAAGTCACCCCGGACGGCAAAGCCCTTTTGCTTTGCCAGTCGCATCTGACCCAGATTGCCTGTGAGCACATGGCGCACGCCCATGGCGTAGACCTGCTCCAACGCGCTGACCCACTGGATGCGCTCTTTGTCGGAAATCACCCGGGGCAAAACTGCCGTCAGCTCCGTGTCCACGGGAATCTGCCCGGGGAGCTCCGGATGGGCCAGAAGCTCAGCGATGGGCACATAGAGAACCGCAGGCTCAGCCTCCAGAAGCCGGGGGGTGATCTGCTCAGCTGTGCGGACGCAGACCGTCAGCTTAGGCTCGCCGGGGATGCCGTCATAGGAGGTCAGTCGGCTGTAAGGACCTGTGCGGGGGGCTTCCACCCGACCACGCAGAGCGGTCAGGCGGTCAAGGACTTCCCGGCGCATGGCGTTGATGGCGGCGGCGGGAAGCATAAGCTCCGGGTCGATGACTGCCCGGACTTCTTCACAGCGGTAGGGCGTACCGCCGGTCTTGGCCAGCCGTTCCGCCAGCGCCTCTCTGGTGAGCGGTCGGGCAAAGGCAGGCTCGGGCACAGGGCCTTTGGTCTTGCACACATGACCCTGTCCGTCCTCCACGGCAAGCTGACTGGGCTCGCCGGAGCGGATAATGGCGTAAAAGGTCACGGGCACACGGGGGTTTTCTCCCCGCTCATAGGTTGCCCGGGCGGCAGCAAGCAGATCCCGGTTTTCCGGGCTGTCCAGATGGATGCCGAACATCCCCGCCCCGGTCTTGCCCTGATAGTAGCCTTTGGTAAAGCCCTGACGGGAGAAAATTTCTTCTAATTGCTCCAGATCTTCTTCCGTGACGGCCTTGCCGTCCAGTACCGCCCGATAAATTTTCGTGACGATGGCCACATATTCCGGGCGTTTCATCCGCCCTTCAATTTTCAGGGAGCGTACCCCCATGGCTTTCAGTTCCTGCAGATGCTCCAGCAGGCAGTTGTCTTTCAGACTCAGGGGATACCGACTGTCCTCAAACCGCTCGTAGCCGTAGGGCAGACGGCAGGGCTGGGCGCACTGACCCCGGTTGCCGGAACGCCGTCCGATGACCGAGGACAGGTAGCACTGGCCGGAATAGCCCATGCACAACGCGCCGTGGACGAACACTTCGATCTCCACGGGGCTGTTCTGGCAGATAAAGGCGATTTCTTCCTTGCTCAGCTCCCGGGCAAGGACCACCCGACTGCATCCCATTTCCGCCGCCTGTAAAACGCCCTCCAGAGAGTGGACGCTCATTTGGGTGGAGGCGTGGATGGGAACGCCGGGGGCAATTTGCCGGCAAAGCTGGACAAGACCTACATCCTGCACGATAAAGGCATCCACCCCAAGACCGGCGGCCACGCGAATGACCTCGGCGGCCTGACGCATCTCCCGGTCACTGACCAGAATGTTCAGGGTCAGGTGTACCTGCACCCCACGGATATGGCAGTAGCAGATGGCCTCCTGCAGTTCTTCTACGGTAAAGTTTTTGGCATTTCGTCTGGCGTTAAACTCGCCATAGCCCAGATAAACCGCGTCTGCTCCGTTTTGCACTGCTGCGCGCAGGGCTTCCATAGAGCCGGCGGGGGAAAGTAGTTCGATCATGGCAATACTCCAAGATAAAGGTACGAAAAATCAGCTTGGCGGATAAGACCGCATAAATTTCCGCATACATTTTATCACAAAACCCTCTGGCAGGAAAGAGGATTTTCCTGTTTATCCGGGGAAAAGTGTAAATTTTCTGTGAGCAGACCGGCAGTTCTTGACAATTCGGCGGAAATATGCCTATAATCGAAGAAAAGGAGGGACGGGATATGGCGATTCACCAGTCCGCTGAGGATTATCTGGAAAGTGTTTTGCGCCTGCGGATGAAGCAGGGGACTGTCCGTTCCGTGGATGTGGCGGCAGATATGAATTTCTCCAAGCCCAGTGTGTCCGTGGCCATGAAAAAGCTTCGTGAGAGCGGGCATATCCAGATGGATGACACCGGCGCTCTGACCCTGACCCCTATGGGTGAGGCTGTGGCACAGCGGATCTACGAGCGCCATCGGGTGCTGGCGCAGATGCTCACGGCGCTGGGCGTAGACCCGCAGACCGCCGCCGAAGAGGCCTGCCGGATCGAGCACGTCATCTGTGACGATACCTTTGAAAAGATAAAGACCTATATGCAGGAAAAATCAGGTTGACAACAGCGATTTACAGTGCTATCATAACAAAAAACCCAAAGGAGCTATTTCCATGCACAAGACCGTTCACTTTGCAGGCTTTTATTACTTTTACTTTCGCCACTGAGAGTAAGAGTGATTTGTGCTGCGCCAAAAAAGTGACGGACTGAAACGGTTATGGGAGCTACACAGAATCACTTCTGTGTAGCTCTTTTTGCTTCATAAAACGAAAAGGAGACCTTACCATGATCGCTATTTTGAAAGCCGGAACACCGCAGGAACAGATCGATAACCTGATCCGCTGGCTGAAAAGTCAGGGGCTGAATATCCACATTTCCCATGGAGAGTATTATACGGTTTTGGGTCTGGTGGGCGATACGGATAAGATCGATATGGATCTGCTGGCCAGTCTGGACATCGTGCAGGACGTCAAGCGGGTGACCCAGCCCTTCAAGCGGAGCAACCGGGACTTCCAGCCGGAGGACACGGTCATTTCTCTGGGCACGCAGGGCGCAAAGATCGGCGGCGGAGATTTCGCCTTTATCGCAGGACCTTGCTCTGTGGAGACCCATGAGCAGATCATCGGCGTAGCCAAGGCCGTCAAGGAGGCCGGCGCGACTGTGCTCCGTGGCGGCGCGTTCAAGCCCCGCACCTCTCCCTATGATTTTCAGGGTCTGGGCAAGCTGGGCATCGAAATGCTGGTGGAGGCCAAAAATCAGACCGGTCTGCCCATCTGCACCGAGGTCATGAATGTGACCCAGCTCCCCTTGTTTGAGGACGTAGACATCATTCAGGTGGGCGCGCGAAATATGCAGAATTTTGACCTGCTGAAGGAGGTAGGCAAGCTCCAGAAGCCGGTACTGCTCAAGCGGGGACTTTGCGCCACCATCAAGGAGTGGCTCATGTCTGCGGAATATATCATGTCTGAGGGCAACGAGCAGGTGATTCTCTGCGAGCGGGGCATCCGCACCTATGAGACCTACACCCGCAACACCCTTGACCTGTCCCCCATCCCCACCCTGAAAAACCTCACCCATCTGCCTGTGGTGGTCGATCCCAGTCATGCCACCGGTCAGGCAAAGCTGGTGTCCCCCATGGCACTGGCGGCTGCAGCCGCCGGCTGTGACGGTCTGATGATCGAGGTACACAA
Organism: Candidatus Avilachnospira sp.; assembly: GCA_045602105.1. GTDB lineage: Bacteria > Bacillota > Clostridia > Oscillospirales > Oscillospiraceae > Avoscillospira. The sequence goes on along the minus strand of JAZSAW010000115.1, from coordinate 4,195 downwards.
CGACCCGCCCCACGCCCTGTGTGACGGCGCGCAGTCCCTGACCCCCGAGCAGTTTGCCCAGGTGGCTCAGCGAGTGCGGAAACTCCGGGAGGTCATCGTATGATCGTGGGAATCGTCGGCCTGGGTCTCATCAGTGGCTCTATGGCCAAGGCCTACTCTGCCGGAGGACATACGGTTTTGGCGGATAACCGCAATAAGACCGTTCTGGATTTTGCCATTTTGTCCGGCGCGGTCACCGCGCCCCTGACGGAAGAAAACCTCTCCACCTGCGAGCTGGTGCTGGTGGGACTGCCCCCGGAGGCTTCTATCCAGTGGATCAAAAACCACGGGGCATATTTTGGAAAACAGACCATCGTCATCGACCTGTGCGGAACGAAGCGGGTGGTCTGCGACGCCTGCTTCCCTGTGGCAAAGGAGCATGGCTTTACCTTTGTAGGCGGTCACCCTATGGCGGGCACTCACAACTCCGGCTTCAAATATGCCAAGGAGACCCTGTTCAAAAACGCCCCCATGGTGCTTGTGCCCCCGGAGGGCTATGATATGGCTCTGCTGGATCGGATCAAGACCCTTCTTGCCCCCGCCGGCTTCGGACGGCTGTCTGTGACCACTGCGGAGGATCACGACCGGATGATCGCCTTTACCTCCCAGATGTGCCATGTGGTGTCCAACGCCTATATCAAATCCCCCACAGCCAGAAGCCACAAGGGCTTTTCCGCCGGCTCATATAAAGACCTGACCCGTGTGGCGTGGCTCAATCCCGATATGTGGGCAGAGCTGATGCTGGAAAACCGGGACTTTATGCTGAAAGAAATGGATGTTTTGCTGGAAAATCTCACCGCCTACCGCAAGGCCATGGCGGAGAACGATTTCACCGCCCTGCGTGACCTGCTCGATGACGGACGGAAGATCAAAGAGGAGGTAGACGGACGATGAACACCGTGCATATTTCCGCCTCCCGCCCCTATGATGTAGAAATTTCCGCCGGCTCTCTGCCCTGTTTGGGTGAAAAGACCGCCCAATTGGTAAAGGGTCGCACGGCCTGTGTGGTCAGTGACGATACAGTCTTTGCCCTGTACGGCGACCTTGCCCGAAAGAGTCTGGAGCAGGCAGGCTTTCAGGTCTGCACCTTTACGTTTGCCCATGGAGAGCAGAGCAAAAACGGACAGACTTTTCTGGAACTGATGAATGTTCTGGCGGAAAATCACCTGACCAGAACGGACGTGCTCATTGCCTTGGGCGGTGGCGTCACCGGCGATCTCACCGGCTTTGCCTCTGCCTGTTATCTCCGGGGCGTGGCCTGCGTGCAGGTGCCCACCACCCTCCTGGCCATGGTGGACAGCTCTGTGGGCGGTAAGACCGCCATCGACCTGCCCGTCGGCAAAAACCTCTGCGGAGCGTTCTGTCAGCCCCGGCTGGTGCTCTGCGATACCAATTGTCTTGCCAGTCTGCCGGAACAGATTTTCCGGGACGGCTGTGCGGAAGTTATCAAATATGGCGTTTTGGGGGATAAACCCTTGTTTGAACGCCTGAAAGGCGGCATTTCCCACCAAATTCAGGAAGTCGTCACCGCCTGTGTGGATGCCAAGCGACGTTTGGTGGAGGATGACGAATTTGATACCGGAAGCCGTCAGCTTCTCAATCTGGGGCATACTCTGGGTCATGCCGTGGAGGCGGGCAGTGACTTCTGCCTTTCCCACGGACAGGCGGTGGCCATCGGCATGGCTATGATGGCCAGAGCCTCGGAAAAGCTGGGCTTCTGCTCTGCCGATACCCGGGATGAGATTCTGAATATTTTGACCGCCTACGGTCTGCCCATTACTACCGACCAAAGCTCCGAAGCCATCTGTCAGACGGCTCTGGGAGATAAGAAGCGCCGGGGAGACACCCTGACTTTGGTCGTGCCCAAAGCGATCGGAGAATGTATCCTGCATCCCATTTCCGTTACGGAGCTTCCCCGATGGGTGGAAGCGGGTCTGTAAGAGGTGGAACACATGAACAGCACAGTGACCCTGACCAACGCCCCCTTATCCGGCGAGATTCGTGCCATCCCCTCCAAATCCATGGCCCACCGCCTGCTGATTTGTGCTTATTTGGCAAATTCTCCCACAGATGTGGTCTGCAACGGCACATCCAAGGATATTGAAGCCACCCGTGCCTGCCTGTCCGCCATGGACGAGGGAAATCCCCTGCCCTGTGGGGAAAGTGGCTCGACTTTGCGGTTTTTACTGCCGGTGGTGTCGGCTCTAGGTCTGGAAACGGAATTTCACATGGAGGGCAGACTGCCCCAAAGACCCCTTGGGGAGCTGGAAGAACAGCTTTGCGCCCATGGGGTGATGCTGACCCGCCCCCAGGAAGATATTTTGCAGGTCAGAGGAAGGCTGACCCCCGGAGACTTTACTTTGCCGGGCAACGTGTCCAGCCAGTATGTATCCGGCCTGCTCTTTGCCCTGCCTCTGTTGGACAGCCCCAGCACCCTGACCGTTCAGGGAAAACTGGAAAGCGCCCCCTATGTGGAGATGACCCTGTGGGCGCTGAGACAGTTCGGCATAGCTGTCCAGGAAGAAAATGGGGTGTACACCATCCCCGCCTGTGGCTACCACGCTCCGGGACAGGTGACCGTAGAGGGGGACTGGAGTAACGCCGGTTTCTGGCTCTGTGCCGGAGCACTGGGTAAGCCTGTGACCGTCACCGGACTTGACCGGGACAGCTTGCAGGGAGACAAGGCGGTGTTTGACATCCTTGCCCAATTCGGGGCAAAAACACAGCAGACGGCAGACCGATTTACCGTATCTCCCGGTAAGCTCCAAGGCATCACCATGGATGCCTCTGCCATCCCCGACCTTGTGCCGGTGCTGTCCGTAGTGGCGGCGGCGGCAGAGGGCACGACCTATATTACCGGCGCGGGACGCCTGCGCCTGAAGGAATCCGACCGGCTGGCTTCTGTTTCCGCCATGCTTCGCGCCTTGGGCGGGGAGGTAGAGGAGCGGGAGGACGGTCTGGTCATCCACGGAGGCAAACTTCTGAGCGGTGGAACGGTAGATAGCTGGAACGACCACCGAATCGCCATGTCCGCCGCCGTTGCCGCCTGTCTGTGTCGGGGGTCGGTGACGGTCGCCGGGGCAAATGCCGTGGAAAAAAGCTATCCCCGCTTCTGGGAAGATTTCCGATATTTACAACAGACCTAAGGAGGCGATCTTGTGTCCAGTACCTACGGCGAGCGGTTTCGCCTGACTGTGTTTGGCCAGTCCCATTCTCCGGCCATCGGGGTGACCATAGAGGGACTTCCCGCAGGGCTTGCCATCGATATGGAGCGGTTGCAGGGGTTTCTTGCCCGCAGAGCGCCGGGTGGCAGTCCTCTGGCCACTGCCCGGAAAGAGGCGGATGTGCCGAAGTTTGTTTCCGGTCTGGTGGGCAACCACACCTGCGGTACGCCCCTGACAGCCATCATTGAAAACACCAACACCCGCTCCGGGGACTATGAAAACCTCCGGGACTGCCCCCGCCCCGGTCATGCCGACTACCCGGCACAGGTCAAGTACGGCGGGCATCAGGATGTGGCGGGAGGCGGTCACTTCTCCGGACGGATGACTGCCCCTTTGTGTATCGCCGGAGGCATCTGTATTCAGCTTTTGGAACAGCTGGGAGTGACGGTGGGTGCCCATATCCAGAGCATCGAGACTGTCTGTGATGACCGGTTTGATCCGGTGAATATTTCTGCCGAAGTGCTTCAGGCACTGGGGAAAAAGCCCCTGCCTGTGCTCCATGACCCGGTGGCGGAACAAATGCAAAACGCCATTTTGCGGGCGAAGGAGGATGGAGATTCCGTCGGCGGCGTCATCGAAGTGGCAGTTACGGGACTGCCGGTTGGTTGGGGCGACCCCATGTTTGGCGGCCTGGAAAACCGAATCGCCCAGGCGGTGTTCGGTGTGCCCGCCATCCGTGGCATAGAGTTCGGTCTGGGCTTTGAGGCAACGAAGCTCCGGGGAAGCGTCCACAACGACCCCTACACCGTGGAGCAGGGACAGGTCAGAACGGTGACCAACAACCACGGTGGTATCTTAGGTGGCATCTCCACCGCCATGCCTCTGGTGTTCCGGGTGGCAGTGAAGCCCACTCCGTCCATCTATCAGCCTCAGCAGTCCGTGTCCCTGCGGGAGCGAAAAGAGGTCAGTCTGCAAATTCAGGGCAGACATGA
>JAZSAW010000114.1:0-2829 GCA_045602105.1 Candidatus Avilachnospira sp. | reverse complement strand
CGAGGCCAACTGGGGCATGGTCGAGAAGGGCTGGCGCACCCATGTTCAGGGTCAGGGCCGCATGTTCCCCTCCGCTCTGGCTGCCATCGAGACCTACCGGGCCGAGACCGGCTGCCTCGATCAGGATCTGCCCGCCTTCGTCGTCGAGCGTAACGGCGAGCCCGTTGCAAAGATCAACAACGGCGACTCCGTGATCCTGTTCAACTTCCGCGGCGACCGCGCTCAGGAAATCAGCATTGCCTTCGACCGCAAGGACTTCGACAAGTTCGACCGTCCCGGCTACACCGGTGTGAAGTTTGCCGGTATGCTGCAGTATGACGGCGACCTGAATATCCCCGAGGCTTATCTGGTCCAGCCTCCCGTCATCAAAAATACCCTGACGGAAGTTTTGTGTCAGGCCGGTCTGCGGGAGTATGCCCTGTCCGAGACCCAGAAGTACGGCCATGTGACCTATTTCTGGAACGGCAACCGCTCCGGCAAGGTCAGCGAGGAGCTGGAGGTCTATGAGGAGATCCCCTCCGATGTCATCCCCTTCGATCAGGCCCCTGCCATGAAGGCTGTGGAGATCACCCAGAAGATGGTGGAGAACATGGCATCCAAGAAGTTTGACTTCCTCCGGTGCAACTTCCCCAACGGCGATATGGTGGGTCACACCGGCTCTATGGAAGCTGTGGTCACTGCCATGGAATATGTGGACAAAGGCGTGGGCGAGATCTTAGCCGCCGCGGAAAAGTACGGCTACACGGTCTGCATCACCGCCGACCACGGCAACGCCGACCAGATGACCGAGACCAAGAAGGGCAAGACCTCTGTCCGCACCGCTCACTCTCTCAACCCCGTTCCCTTTATTATCTGGGATAAGGAGACCCGGTACGAGCTGAAGGACGGCGCATACGGTCTGGCCAATGTAGCCCCCACCATTGTGAAGATGATGGGTCTGGAAGCTCCCGCCTGCTGGGAAGATAGCATGATCTGACAAAAGTACGACAGTAAGTTCACCCAGCATAAAACTGTATAACAGATATGTGAAGGCATCCGCCATTGGCGGATGCCTTCAGTCTCCGACGGCCAATGCTTTTTTCAGATCAAAAAAGCATTGGATGAAAAAGATCGTAGGGGGAGGGCGTTGCGTGTCGCGCTCCCGCGCGCCAAAGTCACTCTCCCCCTACGACCCCCTCCCGACGCGCGTATTTGCTGGTGCATACCGCATAGAACTGCCTACACGTACAAAACACCGACCTGCGGGTATCCGCTGGTCGGTGTTGCTGTTTTATGCTTTCTTTCGGAAAATTTTTCTCCGGAGCAAGATGACATTGAGGACAATAAAATAGAGTACCACAACGCCCAGAGTCAGCTCCGGCTGTAACGGCGCCATAGTCGCCACGATCATCATGGGAAAACCAAAGACGATGGCGGGCAAGTTCTGATAGACCAGATTTTCCGCCGCGTAGGAGCTGAGATCCCGATCCAGCTCCCGCAGAAGGATCACGCCGGTACTGGCTGTGCCCGTGAGCATGCCATACATGGCCAAAAACTGCTCATTGGCATACTCCGGGAACAGTTTCTTGCTCATGAGCCAGACATACAGATAAGTGACCACCAGACCCACGACACCGAGGGTCAGCAGGATGCCCCAGTAGCCTGCCAGCACATCCAGCTGGATGGCGGCAATGCCGGCTACGATCATCAGGTCAAAGAAGAAGCCACCGATGCGATTCATCAGGAAGGAATTGATGTACTGGCGCTTCATGATCTGCTTCCGGCGCAGGACGCTGAGCAGGGAGTTGATGCCCACGGTGATCAAAACGCCAAAGAGGAAGTTGAAGCCATAGAGGATCGACCGCAGTCCGGGGAGCAGATCACCCAGCACCATCATGACCAGATAGGCCAGAACATAGGCGGCAAGGACGAAGCCCATCTGGACGGTGAGCTTATCCATAGAGCCGTTCATGGGAATCTCGTCGGCAGACTGGATGTCCTCACTTTCATAGCGCTCTGCCTGCTCATCGGCGCAGACCTCGATTCCTCTTCTTTTGAGGATATGCAGGTGAATGACGCCACCGAGACTGGCGGACAGAAAGCCCAGTGCCGCGATGGTCAGACCGAAACTCTTTCCGCCTACAAAGCCATAATCGGTCTCGAAAATATTGCCGTAGTTCATGGCCTGTCCTGTACCCTGACCAAAGCCGAAGGGGAGCAAAATGCCCGAAGCCGGGAACAGGTCTTTCATCACAAAGCGGGAGACCAGAATGGTGATGCCCAGGCCGAAGATGGCCTGAATCAGATAAGTGGCCACGGTGGTCACGCCGGTATCAAAGACCTCTCTTGCCCGCTTTTTCTGGAAGCGTTCCTTGGAGGGCTTGAAAGACGTGGCGATAAAGCCCAGAGCCAGACAGTGGTAGGTGATCATTTCCAGAACGGTCACGCCCTTGCCGGCGAAGAAATTGGTGTTAAACAGGTTTTCATCAAAGATATTTCGCCAGATCACAGAGACCAGCAACAAAATCAGTCCGCCAAGGACAGCCGTGGGTATCAGGGTGCGTTGCAGGAGCTTGATCTTCCGCTTGAGCAAATTGGCCAGAAGCAGGCTCAGCAAAAGAATCGCGACCAGATTGACACTGCCCCATACACTAGAGTCCCAAAAATCCGCCATAAGGATCCCCCCGTTCTACATTCAATGCATGATAATACAAATTCAGATATTTCAGGGCGTTAAAATGCTTTCCGCCCTTGATCTGCAAAATACGCTTGCCCACATAGAGATTGAGCTTATTGCGACCCAGCACCGTGGCGTCACCCACCTGAGAGAAGGGATAGACCTCCTGCCCA
>JAZSAW010000113.1:0-2391 GCA_045602105.1 Candidatus Avilachnospira sp. | reverse complement strand
GGGCGAATTGCGCAGTAAGTCAAACGCCTTGCAACGCAAGGGGGTGCAGGAACTTTCTGTAATACTGCAGAAAAATTTCTCCTGCTATCCATAGGCTCGAACCCACCAACTGCCAAAACTTCGTTTTGACGTTTGGCGGGTTCTTTGACACGCTGAGAAATTCCGGCAACCCAAGGTTGCCGGGTTTTTTTGGTAATTTGTTGTCATCACCCTGTAATCGTGGTAAAATAACCCTATACGTCTGATACCAAGGGGGACACACCATGCTGGAACTGGATATTTCCAACGTCTGGACCTGCGTATCACTGCCGGAGCTCATGGGCAGTGAGCAGAGGTTATTTGACGCCCATTTGCTTCTGCGGGACAATCAGCCCAATGGTCCGGATTTCCTGGGCTGGCTGGATCAGCCGGACAGCGTCAATGCCCGGCTCATACACGGCATACGCCGTCGGGCGGAGCAGATCTGCACCAATTCTGATGTGCTGGTGGTCTGCGGAAGTGGAAACGCATTTTGTGGCGTAAAGGCCGTGGTGGACTGCTACTGCGGGACAAACCGTGCCCTGCTGGGCAGTGGTCCTTTGCTTTTGTTTGTAGGGCAGTCCCTCTCCGGACGCCAGTGGCAGGAGCTGACCCGCCTGTTGGACGGCCGGGATTACAGCCTGCATATCCTTTCCCCCTACGGGCAGGACCTTGGGGTGAATGTGACGGTGCGGGGTCTGCGGTGGCTCATGGAACGCAAATACGGTGTGCAGGCCAAGGAGCGCATTTCTGTGGCAACTCAGGTAGGCTCTGCTCTGCACAAAATGGCGCAGGAGGAGGGCTATGAGCTGTTCCCTGTGCCCAAACAGCTGGGTGGCTGTGACAGCGCCCTCAGCGCCGGGGCACTGCTCCCCATGGCTGTGGCAGGTATTGACCCTCTGTCTGTACTGGAAGGTGCAGTAGAGAGCCACGAGGAACTGGATGTCCGCTCCTTTGACAACCCTGCATGGCTCTACTCGGCTGCCCGGTGCATCCTGCCGGAAAAAGGCCGTGACCGGGAACTGCTGTGCCTGACGGATCACGCCATGGAAAGTTTCGGCAACTGGTGGCAGGGTCACAGCTCCCTTTCCGTGGAAACTGTCCTGCTTCCCGGTGACCTGTGGGCGTTGGACACGCGGGCAAAGGACAGCCGGATCTTTGAAACCGTGGTGCGCTTTGACCCGACTACCAAGAAATTCCCTGTGGAAATGGACTGGAAGGACTATGACGGTCTGGGCTTTTTGTCCGGGCAAAACTTAGACTATGTGGAACAAAGCGTCCTGCGGGCTGTGGTGGAGAGCCACAATGAGGCGGGTGTGCCTGTGATGGAGCTTTACGGCGGAGAGCTGTCTGCCCAGAGTCTGGGTGAGCTGATCTATTTCTTCGAGCTTTCCGCGACTCTGACCGCTGTGGCGCAGGGAAGTGACCCCTTCCCCCGCCGGGAGAGCCTCAGTCACCAGTCGGCTTTGCGGTCTATGGGCGCGCCGGAAGAGCCCACAGCGCCGGAAACCACCGCAGAAACGGAAGCATAGATTTTTCCCCTGCGTTTTTAGGCAAACTGACACTTGTATTTGCCTGCAAAAACTGATAGAATGGACAAAAGGGGAGAGATCCCCCATGGCAAAAAAGGAGGAATTTCCTATGGTTAAAGTGATTATGGGTCTGAAGGGCTCCGGCAAGACCAAGAAGCTGATCGATTCCATCAACACTGCGGTCAAAAATGAGACCGGCAGTATGGTCTGCATCGAAAAGGGCAGCGCCCTGACTTTTGATATTGACTACCGCGTCCGTCTGATCGACGCCGGTGAATATGAAATCGGCAATTATACCTTCCTGAAGGGCTTTATCAGTGGCCTTCACGCAGGTAATTTCGATATTTCCCATATCTTTATCGACGGTCTGTACAAGCTTTCCGGCACGTCCGACGGCGAGGAAGCCGGCAACTTCCTGGCCTGGTGCGAGAAGTTCGGCGAAGCCAACAAGATGGAGTTCACCATTTCCATCTCCGATGACCCCGCCAACCTGCCCGAAAGCGTGACCAAGTATCAATAAGGCTTATTGAACAAATGACCCGGCCTGCGTTTGCAGGCCGGGTTTTGCTATTCCGATATTGCTGTCTTTTGGCGGGCGATTGATAATCGCCCCTACGGATTCTATCGTACATCTTCGTAGGGGCGACCATTGGTCGCCCGCTCATTCTGCACTCAGCATTGACCCACCGGGTCAGGAAGTTCCAGAATATACGAGCCGGAAACGTTGATGATGCAAGTCTCCTCCAGACGGTGGATTCGGGTCATGCCACTGCCGTAATTCAGGTGGATATGCCCGTGAAGGAGATATTTGGGACAGTAACGGCGAATGAGCTCCTGAAAA
>JAZSAW010000112.1:0-4488 GCA_045602105.1 Candidatus Avilachnospira sp. | reverse complement strand
CTATTTCGATAACTATACCGCCGAATAAACAACAAAAAAGTCGTGCATCGAAAGATGCACGACTTTCATTTTACTCTCTGGGTAAGTCGCTACGGAGTTCTTCCGGTGTCAGCACTGCCACAGGGTCAAACTCCGCGTCGTCCAACAGCTTCTCCGGGTCATCAAAGACTTCCCAAAGCTTCCGGCACTCCGGTCTCATAAATTCCTGCTCAATGGCCTGCTCCAGCATATGCTGAAGGGCGTCATAATAATGGTTGGTATTGAGCACATAAATGGGCTTATTGTGACGGCCAAGCTGGCGGAGGGTCAAAATCTCAAAAAACTCCTCGAACGTGCCGATACCGCCGGGAGTCATAACAAAGACATCTGCCCGATCCTCCATAATGGCCTTGCGCTCACGCATGGTTTCCGTGAAAATAAACTCCGTACACTGCTGATAGAGCACGCCCTCTGTATCAAAAAACCTAGGGGCAACGCCGACAATCTTACCGCCACCCTTGGTCATGCCCCGGGCGACTGCGCCCATCATGCCCGTCTGGCCACCGCCAAATACCAGGCCGTGACCCCGCCGTGCCATAGCCATGCCCAATTCCTCTCCCGCCTGCAAAAAGCTGGGATGGATGTCGTTGCTGGAAGCACCGTAAACACAGATCTGCATATTATTCGCTCCTTTCTGCCAAGCCCACAGGAGGTCTTTCCGGGTCGCCCTCCTGCAGACGCTTCTCATACCATATGGTATCATACCATTGGCCGAATTTCCACCCACATCGGGGAAATTCCGCCGTTTTTTTATAGCCCATAGCCTCATGGAAGGCACAGCTGGCCTCATTGGCTGAGGTCACCACACCGTAGGCCACAAAATAGCCCTGCCGGCGCAAACTGTCCTCCACAGCCTCATAGAGCTTGCGTCCTATTCCTTTTCTCCGGCAGTCTCCGCGCAGATAAATGGCTAAGTCTGCCACCCACTGATAGGCCTTGCGGACAAAGGTACGCTCGGCATAGGCATAGCCCAGCACTTCTCCCTTCTCCTCCCAGACCAGCCACGGAAACTCCCGGCTGATGCCCAGAAACCGGGCTTCAAACTCTTCCAAAGAGGGAATGTCATATTCAAAAGTATAGGCCGTATGGGAAATATATGGCCCATAGATGTCCAACATGGCAGGAACATCCTGCAAGGTTGCTGTTCGTATCATCTGTTATCCTTCCGTGTGCTTCAGCAAAAATGTCCGCAGTGCCTGCTGATACCGGGGCATATCCACCAGATAACTCAGACCGTGACCCGCCTCGGGAAATTCCAGAAGCGTTTTTTCACTGGTGCAGGCTTCATAAGACCGCCGGGTCATAAAGCTGGGGACATAGTCATCCTCCAGTCCATGGACAAACAGAACGGGATATTTGGCGTTCCGCAAGGCCTGTTCCGTGGACCATTCATCCAGAGTAAAGCCCGCCAGAAGCCGGGTATAGAAGTTCAGAAGCCAGATAGTCAGCTTTTGAGGCAGGCGGTATCTCTCCTTAAGCAGATGCCGGATAATATCCCCCGGAGAGGTAAATCCGCAGTCTGCCAGAAGCCCCCGGACATTGGCGGGAAATTCCATATCCGACGCCATGAGTACACTGGTTGCGCCCATGGACAGGCCACTGAGGAAAATGGGATGCTCCTGCCCCAGCTTCAGTCCGGCATAGGTCGCCCAGGAGAGAACGTCCATCCGCTCCCGGATGCCAAAGGTAATCAGCTTTCCCTCGGAAAGCCCATTGCCCCGCTGCTCACAAAGCAGAAGATTATATCCCAAGTCATGATAAAACTCCATGGAAGCGGAAAAATCCACCGCAAAGGTAGAGCGGTAGCCATGAAACTGAATCAGCGTGCCTTTGGCATTTTCGCAGGGGATAAAGTGCCCCACCAGCTTTTTTCCGTCATAGCTGACCACCTGCCAGAGCTCTACCGGCAGGGTCTCGAGCCACTGAAGCGCCCAGGCGATTCGCTTGGCATGGGGCGACCAGGAGCTTTGCTCCACCGCCTCTGCGTCGTGAATATCCACCTGCCTGCGCCGGACAAACACAAATACAAATCCATAAAAGCCCGCCAGAAAAACAAGGGCGGTAAGTGCCAACAACACCCACAAAAGGGTCACTTTATTTCCTTCTTTCTGCCGATATTTTCCCATATGGTAAAGGTAATGGGCCAAATTCCCGATGCAAACAGAGTCACGAAGGCATAGCGCAACAGGTCAGCACCCATGGAGCTTCCCAAAATCGGCTTAAGCCCCTCTTTCAGCCCCAGAAGCAGAACAAGTCCCAAAACGCATTTGAGCACCTGCCCCAAGGGCGTTGCTTCGGTGCGAAATTTGATCCAGTTCAGGTCTATGGCGTAGCCTGCCGTCATGCCCAGCAGTGCCCCAAAGAGCTTGAAGGCGTTTTCCGTTCCGTGGGTCAGATTTACTCTGTCCACATCTGCCGGGAACTGCCACAGGTTTACATAAATCAGGTAGAGCCCGTTGACTGCCAGCAGTCCCGCCAGAAGCCAAAGCCCGCAGACCGGGCGTTTTTCCAGTATCTCCACCACCGGACGCAGGACAAATACCAGTGCCAGTGCCAAGCCCGCCGAAACCAGTACATCCGCCGGGGTATGGACGCCCAGATACATCCGGGAAAAGGCGGTGATCACCGCCAGAAGAATCCAAAAGACCTTCCAGCCCCGCCGGGTATCCATGGCCAGACAGCCGAACGTGCCTACAGCATTCTGGGTATGTCCTGAGGGGAAGGAGTAGCCCCCGGCATCTGCCCGGGCGCTTTCCACGATGGTAAAGGCAGGGTCTTTCACCCACGGACGGGGCACCCGGCAAGCCAGCTTCAAAAACTGATTCAGGCAAGTACCCAGACAGCCTACACTCAACAGGTACATCCCCCGGGCTTTACTGACACACCAATAGGTGACGATAGCCACGACCAAGAAGGCGACCTCTGAGCCCAGATGGGTCAGCAGAGAAAACAGGTTATCCAGAAAGGGTGTACGCAGGTTTTCCAGCCAATACAAAAATTCCATAGACAGCCTCCGGTCAGAAGTTTGTACAAGAAAATTATACCCCAACAAACCCAATTATGCAAGGCAGTCACTTTCATTGCCTTTTCTCCGGGAATGATGTATGATATAAATATAAGGTGGAAACGCTTATGGATATTCTCACCACGCGGATCTTACAGGCAGGAGAATGTATATGAAACGGATTTTGCTCATCGCCACCGGCGGAACGATCGCTTCTAAAAAAACAGAGCTGGGGCTGTCCCCGGAGATCTCCGGCGAAGAGCTTTTTGCCGGAGCGCCGGAAATTCTGGAGCTTTGTCAGGTAGAGAGCCTACAACTACTGAACATCGACAGCACCAATATTCAGCCGGAGCACTGGCTTTTGATGGTAAAGGCCATTGAGGAGCGATTCGATCGGTTTGACGGTTTTGTCATCTCCCATGGCACAGACACCATGGCCTACACGGCGGCTGCCCTGTCATATCTCATCCAGAATCCCGGAAAGCCCATTGTGCTCACCGGTGCGCAACGACCTCTCCTCTCCCCCATTTCCGACGCCCGAAAAAATCTGGTGGACAGCTTCCGTCTGGCCTGCCATGCAGACGCCTGCGGGGTGCATATCGTCTTTTCCGGTCAGGTCATTCTGGGTACAAGGGCAAAGAAGCTGAAAACCAAGAGCTACAGTGCGTTTTCCAGCATCAACTATCCGGAAGTGGCTACCATTGAAGGTAGTCATATTTTGCAGTTTACCCCGCCTCTGCCTCAGGACGGTCCGCCCTGCTTCTACCATGCGCTGACGCCCAAGGTCTTTCTGGCCAAGCTGATCCCCGGCATGAATCCGGACATTCTGAATTATGCGGTCAGTCACTATGACGCCGTAGTTCTGGAGAGCTACGGCAGTGGCGGACTGCCCTTTGCTGACCAGAGAAACTTTCTGGAAAAGCTGGATGTACTGACCAAAGCGGGAAAGATTGTGGTCATCGCCACCCAAGCTCTGTTTGAAGGCAGTGATCTGGAGGTCTACGAGGTAGGCAACCGGGCACTGAGGCAATACAATGTTTTGCAGAGCTATGATATGACCATTGAAGCCATCGTCACCAAGCTCATGTGGCTTCTGCCCCAGGGACTGGACTTTCCGGCGTTCAGAGATGCCTTCTACACCCCCATTGCCCGGGACATCCTCTTCCGCCCGGATACAGAGAAAGGAACTTAACCCATGGAATGGATCATCTCCGGCTACTGCCGTAATCAAGATCAAGCCAGAACTGTCCTTTTGGAGCGCAGTGGCACTGACTTTGACTGGGACTGCGAATACGCCTCCTGCACCTTTGCCAATTCCTGCACCGTAGGACGGCAGATCCAGAAAATCTGCATGGAGGAGGATGACGGATGAGTCTTGCCAAGGATTTTCAGGCGCAGGCTGTTGCCCATGCCCAAACAGCCATGCTGGCCCACGGCTGTCCCAC
>JAZSAW010000111.1:0-5434 GCA_045602105.1 Candidatus Avilachnospira sp. | reverse complement strand
TTCCATAATTCATTCTCCTGTCAGTCCAGATGAAATACATTCTGCAGATCGATGCACACGGGGCTGTTATCGGGATTGGTGTCCATAATGTCCGCCATAAAGTCCCACCACTTGCGGTTAATGGGGGTGTCGGCGCTCTTGGCCCACAGCTCCGGGTCATCAATTTCGATATAGCCAAAAAGGGTCAGGGTCCCCCGATCCAGAAAAATCGTGTAGTTTTTGCCTCCGTGGGCATGGATCATATCTTTCATTTCCGGCCACAGCAGATTGTGGCGACGCTCATATTCGGCCTCCTGACCGGGATAGAGCTTCATTTTAAAACCTTTGATCATGGGAATGCTCCTTTCCTATTGGTGATTTTCTCCGGACAAAACCGGGTGCTCTCTCCGCAAAAAATCAAGATAATGGAAAATGTCGGGCAGGCGAACCTGCCCGACATTAGAAAATTATCGAGGATTATATTTTAATCAGCAATTAATAGACGGTAGCCCACTCGGCGATGTTCTCAGCAGTGAACTCGTAGGGAGGGCCAACGATGATCTGGGTGGAATGGACACCAACAGACTCGTCGCCGGGGAGGACGGTGTAGGTATTGCCATTGGCAGCGGTGAACTCTTCGTCCACAGCACCGGTGGTAGCACCGTCCAGGATGCACTGGATGGCATATGCAGCAGTTGCGCCCACATCAATGGGGTTCCACAGATACATATAGGGGCAGGGCAGCTCTTCGCCGACGTAGCCGTTCATTTCGGAGGGCAGACCCAGACCGGCGACCTTAATGGCAGAACCGGCGTTCTGGACAGCCTGAGCGCAAGCCAGCACACCAACGGTGGTGGGGCAGCAGATGACCTTCAGGTCGGGATAGTTGGTCATCAGGGACTCGGTCATGTCGTAGGACTTCTGGGACTCATCGTCACCGTAGACAGTCTCGACCCAAACCAGATCAGCATACTTGCTGTCGGCGGCGATGATCTGCTCCATGGCAGCGATCCAGGAGTTCTGGTTGGTAGCGGTGGAGGAAGCAGACAGAACTGCGAACTCACCGGCGCCACCGGCCATGTCATAGACGGAGTCGACCAGGACCTGAGCGACTTCGGAAACACCGGCCTGGTTGACGAACAGCTGAGAACCCTTGGCATCGGAGTCCAGAGTGACAACGACGATACCGGCGTCCTTAGCAGCGGTCAGGGTGGATTCCAGAGCTTCGGCATCGTTAGCGGCAACGGCGATAGCGTTGACGCCCTGAGCGATCAGGTTGTTGATGACGTTGATCTGAGCCTCAGCGGAGGTGTCTTCGGGATACTGCACAACGGGGGTCACGCCCAGAGCAGCGCAGGCTTCTTCAAAGCCGGAAGCTTCTCTTTCGTTATAGGGGTTGCCGGCGGCCTTGGGGACGATGGCGAAGGTCATGCCATCAGCGGGGGCATCGGGGGTCTCGGGCTCCTCGGTAGGAGCGGTGCTACAGGCAACCAGAGCGAAAACCATGGCCAGAGCCAGCAGCAAAGCGATCAGTTTTTTCATTTTTCTCATCCTTTCGAGTTTGTTTTTATATGAACGCTATTGCGTACATACCAAAAAGGGGAGGGGTCAGGCTCTCTTTTTCATCTTGATCTGATCCTGAATGGACTGCTTGATGTTGGGGAACATGACCACCAGGATCAGCAGTGCGCCGATGATGATGCGGATGATCTGGGGGTTGAGATTGATCAGACCCAGACCGTAACGCAGAAGACCAATGATGAAGATGGAGATGATGGCTCCGGGGAAGTTGCCCTTACCGCCATCGGTGGAGATACCGCCAAGGACACACATGGAAATGGCTTCCAGCTCGTAGCCTTCTGCGATATTGCTCTTTACCGCGCCCATCCAGGAGCAGTAGAAGATGGCGGCCAAGCCACAGATCAAACCGGTCAGGGAGAACACGATCATCCGGATCTTCTGCACCTTGACGCCGGCGTAAGCGGCGGCCTTCTGGTTTGCGCCGATGGCATACATCTGCCGGCCAAAGACTGTCTTGTGCATGACCAGCCCGAAGATCAGAGCCAGAACGCAGAAGATCAGGAACATTACCGGCACAGGACCGATGCGGGCGTCATAAAGCTTTGCAAACCATTCCACACTGCGCATACCCTTGGTGGACTCACCGGCGAGGATACGCTCGGAAATGCCCCGATACAGGGTCATGGTGGCCAGAGTCACGATCATGGGCGCAAGCTCGGTGAACTTGGTCAGGATCAGACCGTTGACAGCGCCACAGGCAAGACCGGTGGCCAGACAGGCCACAATGGCGAGGACAATGCTGTTGGTGGCATTGTAGGTGATACCCAGAACTGTGGCGGACAGGCAGACCGTAGAGCCTACGGAAAGGTCGATGTCGCCCAGAAGCAGGATATAGGCCATAGGCAGGGCGATAAAGCCCTTGACCAGAAAATTGTTGATGTTGGTGAACAGGTTGTAGGCGTTGAGGTAGTTGGGGGAAAGACTCACATTCATGGCATTGACCGCCAGGAAGATGAAGACCAGCAGGGTCTCCCAGCGGACCAGCAGGTCCTTGAAGGACTTTTTCTGAATGTGCTCTATGGTTCTTCCGGATCTGGTAGCCATAGCTTAGATCTCCCTCCCTTCCAGAGTTTTGCGGTCAGCGGCACGCTGGACCAAAACATTGATGACAACGGCAAAGAGGATGATAGCACCCTTCAGAGCCTGCTGCCAGAATGCGTTGATGCCGACCATGGACAGGGATTTGCTGATCACTGCAATGGTGATGGCGCCCAGAAGCACGCCTACGGCGCTGCCCTGACCACCGTTGAGGCTGACACCGCCGATGACACAGGCGGCGATGACGTCCATTTCGGAGGCGGTAGCCATATCGGGCTGGGCGGTGGCGTAGTAGCCGGTGAGCATTGCACCGCACAGACCGGCGATAGCGCCACAGATGGAGTAGACAGCGATCTTCACCCGATCGATGCGGATGCCGGAGATCTTGGCGGCTTCGGCGTTGGAGCCGACGGCGTAGATCTGACGGCCGAAGTTGGTCCATTTCAGGACAATAAAGAACAGGATAAACACCACAATGGTGATGCAGATCAGGTGATTGATACCGAAGACGCCGTTCTGCGCGAACTGCTTGAAGCCCATGGACATTTCCGAAGTGCCCACCCAGTCGCTGTCAGAGATGGCGTAGGTCAGACCACGGAAGATGTACTGGAAGCCAAGAGTGGCGATAATGGGGATGACCTTGCCCTTGGCAATGACCAGACCGATGAGCAGACCGCAGACCAGACCGATGACGGTGCTGACCAGATATACAGAGCCGGCGGAGGTCAGAATACCTTCCTTCATCATAATGGCAGCGGACATACCGGACAGAGCCAGTGTTGCGCCAACGGAAATGTCGATACCGCCGATGAGCAGGACCAACAGCATACCGAAGGACAGGACCATGGTATAAGCGTAGTTTTTAAAGATGCCGTTGATGACATTGAAAGTCAGGAAGTTGGGGTTGCGGAACTGGATAAAGGCACAAAGCAGGAGCAGAACGATCAGAAGGCTCACTTCACGCTTCTGGAGAAATCCTGCCAGCTTTCCTTTTTGCAGGGTGTTCTTTTTCATGCTTCCACACTCCCTTCCTTGACTGCCTTATGCTTGGCCATGGCCAGCTCCAGGATTTTCTCCTGAGTGGCGTCCTCACGGCTCAGCTCACCGGTAACACGGCCTTCGCACATGACGATGATACGGTCGGCCATGCCCAGAATCTCAGGCATTTCGGAGGAGATCATCATGATGGCATAACCGGCCTGTGCCAGCTCACCCATGATCTCGTAAATGGCGGCCTTTGCGCCCACATCCACGCCCTTGGTGGGCTCGTCCAGAATCAGAAGCTTGAAATCAGAGCCAAGAGCCTTGGCCACGACCACCTTCTGCTGGTTACCGCCGGACAGGGAGCTTGCCTTGTCAAAGACCGTGACGGCCTTGGTGTCCACACGCTCGGCCAGATCCTTGGCGGTCTCATTTTCTTTCTTCTCATTGAGGAAGAGCTTGTTCACAAAGGATCTGAGCTCTGTCAGGGTGATGTTGCGACCGATGCCCCAGTCCAGAATCAGACCTTCGATCTGCCGGTTTTCCGGCAAAAGTCCAATACCCATAGCCATGGCCTCGCTGGGGTTGTGGATGCTGACTTCTTCACCTTGCCAGAAGATCTTGCCGGAGGAGAGCTTTTCCACGCCGAAGATGGTTTGGACGACCTCTGTGCGTCTTGCGCCCACCAGACCGGTCAGGCCGACGATCTCACCGGCACGGATGGAGAAGGATACATCCTTGAAATAACCTGTCCGGCAGAGATTTTCCACCCGCAGGACTTCCTCGCCGATCTGTACCTGAGGCTTGGGGAACAGGTCGCTGATCTCTCGGCCGACCATGGCCTTGATGAGATCGGCGTTGGTAATGCCGTCCACATCGTATGTACCGATGTACTGAGCATCCCGGAAAACTGTGACCCGGGAGGCCAGAGCGTACATATCTTCAAAACGGTGAGAAATAAAGATGATACCGACACCTTCATCCCGGAGCTTCCGGGTAATGCGGTAGAGCTCTTCGGATTCCCGCTTGGTCAGGGCGGCTGTGGGCTCATCCATAATGATGATCCGGGCGTTGAGGGAGAGGGCCTTGGCGATCTCGACCATCTGCTGCTGAGCAACGGACAGACTGCCCATCAGAGCCTTGGAGTTAAAGTCAGCGTTCAGCTCCTGCAAAAGCCGGTCGGCCTCGGCATACATTTCCTTCCACTGGACGATGCCCAGCTTCCGCTTCAGGTGACCGGTAAAAATATTCTCTGCCACAGTCAGATGGGGGTAGGCGGTAACGTGCTGATAAATGGCGGCGATACCGGCTTTCTGGGCATCTCTGGTGGTCTTGAAGCGGACGGGCTCTCCGTTCAGGAACATTTCGCCCTCTTCCGCCTGATGCACGCCCATGATGACCTTGATAAAGGTGGATTTGCCGGCGCCGTTTTCGCCCATCAATGCGTGAATTTCACCGGGATACAGGTCAAACTGGACCTTGTTCAGTGCCTTGACACCGGGAAAGATCTTGGTAATGCCGTGCAGTTCCAAGATGGGTTTGGACATGGTGTTTCTCCCTTCTGCGGTCAGCCGGACGCAAGGCCGGACTACCGCCTCTTGACGATCTGTATTGCACCCCGCGTTTGCCGGTGAAAAACGCAGGACAAAGTATGTCAAGCTGAAATTCTCCTGCTGTGTCAAGATGGTTTTTGTATCATTCGGTAGAAAAAACCGCCTCACACAGAGCTCACTTGTATAATATCACCAACGGACAAAAATAGCAATCCCTATTTACAAAATCCCGGCGAAAGAAGCAGGAACTGGAAGCGTCCGCCTTGAACAGACAGTATTTCCGGGGAATTGGAAAAATTTTC
>JAZSAW010000110.1:0-19073 GCA_045602105.1 Candidatus Avilachnospira sp. | reverse complement strand
GGGCGTCCTTCAGGACATCGGCAAAGGCAGCGCCCTCGGTGAACATTTTGGTCAGGATATAGTTGGTGGTACCGTTCAGGATACCGGCCACCTCAGTGATCTCATTGCCCGCCAGATCGAAATACAGGGGACGCAGAGCAGGGATACCGCCACCAACGGAGGCCTCAAACATAAAATTAACATTCTTTTCCTTGGCGATCTGCAAAAGCTCATAGCCCTTGGTGGCCACCAGCTCCTTATTGGAAGTCGCCACGTGCTTACCTGCCAGCAGACACCGCTTGACAAACTCATAGGCAATGGTCGCACCGCCGATGCACTCTGCCACCAGCTTCACTTCCTGATCTTGCTCGATCAGGGCAAAATCGTGGACAACCTTGCTTGCAAAGGGACTTCCGGGGAACTCCCGGGTATCCAGAATATACTTGACTTCCAGCTCCTGACCGATTTTCTTGGCCAGAGCTTTTTTGTTCATGGTCAGGACTTCCGCCACACCGCTTCCCACAGTGCCGAAGCCCAAAATCGCTACCTGTAACATCATATTCTCCCTGTTTACACTTGATTTGCTCTTGTATAGATCCGGCGGATGGCGTCAGCATCCAGCACCCGGAACGTACCGATGGTTCTGGAATAATCATAACTGCACAGTCGGGTCAGCTCCTCCACTTCCTCCTGAGACAAAGCGCCCCGGCCAAGCTGAGAGAGCCCCACAGGCATTTGCAGTTTTTTGAAGTAGTCCACCTGACGGTCGATGCCCGCCAAAGCAGCCAGCCGGTCGTCGGTTTCCTCTATCTGCCAGACCTGACGGGCAAAGCGGGCAAACCGCTGATAATTGTCCGCATCCGCCACTTCCAACGCCCAGCTTCCCCAGACGGCGGAAAGGCTTGCGCCATGGGCTACATCGTACTGCCCGCTTACGCCATGACCCAGCTGGTGAACGGCAAAGTCTTTTTTGCCCCCAAGACCGGTCAGACCGTTATGGGACAGGCTTCCGCACCACATGATCTCACTCATGGGTCCCAAATCTGCGGGGTTTGCCAGCACCTGAAAGCCGTTATCCAGAACGACCCGGAGCAGAGCCTCTGCGATGGCATCGGTGATCTGGTTGTCGCTGACCGGGTTAAAATACCGGTCAAGGGTATGCATCAGAATATCCGTCACACCGCAGGCCACCTGATACGAGGGCAAAGTCGCCGCCAAAGCGGGATCGAGGACGGCAAAGGCAGGACGGTTCAGATCCGTGGTCAGACCACGCTTCATTTTGGTATCCATATCGGTCAGCACCGCGGAATCGCTGGTCTCACTGCCGGCGGCAGGAATGGTCAGCACCACGCCCACAGGTATGGTACGCTCCAACTTTGCCCGACCCATCCAGAACTCCCAGATGTCTGTACCGGGATTGGCTGCGCCGTGGGCAATGGCCTTGGCGGTATCGATGACACTGCCACCACCGACAGCCAGAATAAAATCGGCATCCATGGCAATGGCCTTTTCCACGCCCTTACGGGCATGGGACAGCCGGGGATTGGGCTGGACGCCACCGAAGGTATCCCAGCTTATGCCGGTCTCCCGCAAAAGCTGACAGACCCTGTCCAGAAGTCCGGAGCGGACGGCACTGCCTCCGCCGTAGACCACCAGACAGCGGTGTCCACCGTGCTTCTTGACCAAGCCGGCAGTCTGGGTTTCCGTTCCCGCGCCAAAGACAACCTCAGTTTTAATGTAATACTGAAATTCCCTCATGATGTATTTCCTTTCTCAAATCGGGATATATTGTAATTGTCAGCCAGCGACCATCTCGGCCTTAACGACCCCGGAGGTGGTTTCAATCCGGCGCTGAAGCTCCTCCAGAGAGCACGCCAGCTCGCCGGTCTCCGCGGAGACCGTGACCATAGCACGACCGCCTGTGGGGATGGACTGATTGATGGTCAGGATATTTGCCCCGCTCTGGGCAAATATGGACAGCAGTGCCGACAGGACGCCTGCCTTGTTTTTCAGCATCACCTGAAAGTTGATGATCCGCCCGGCCATGAGATTTTGGAAGGGCGCGATGGTATCCCGGTACTTATAAAATGCACTTCGGCTGATTCCCACTGCCTTGGTAGCCTCGTTGACCTTATCGGTCTCCCCGGTCTCCAGCATCCGTTTGGCTTCCGCCACCTTGAGGAAGATCTTGGGCAGAGCCGCAGCTTCCACAATAAAAAACTTAGGCAATTTCTCCAAAAATGATCCCTCCAAACGCAAATTTGTCTTTGCCTGAAAATCATCTGTTTGTATGTGAAGTATACTATACACGATTTTTCCCCAGAAAGCAACCATCATTTTCCCTGTTCGCGGAATTTTTTGAAAGGAGTTTCCATGGCAAGATCAAAACTCTGGCGCACTGTACTTATGGGTCTGTCCCTTGCGGTCGGAGGCTGGCTGTTCCTCTGGTTTCTCGGGCCTGTCTTTCTGCCCTTCGCCTTGGGACTGGCTCTGGCCAAACTGGCCGATTCCCCGGTCTGCTCCCTCCACAGCCGGACAAAACTGCCCCGCTGGCTCTGTGCCGGTGTGTGTGTTTCCGTCATCTATTTGGGACTGTCCCTCCTGCTTTTTCTGCTGTTTCGCATCCTTTATGGGGAATTGGTCTCTCTGGGACGGGCTCTGCCGGAGGCACTGGCCTCCCTGTCCGTCCCGGCAAAAAATCTGGAGGACAGGCTTCTGGCTCTGGCCGGACGGTTTCCCGATGGCATCGGACTGGCTCTGGAGGAGGGGGTAACGGAATTTTTCCGCAACGGCGCAGGTCTCAGCCGAAAGCTCTATGACTGGGTCTTTGCTCTGGTCTCCGGGCTTCTTCGCCGTATCCCCGCCATTGCCCTGTTCCTCCTGACTGCCGTGCTGTCCAGCTTTATGTTCTCCGCCCAGCTTCCCCGGCTGACCGCCCTGTGGACGGAAAAAGCCCCTGAAAAGTGGAAACGCAGGGTGCATTTGGTTTTGGAACGTCTGCGCCAGACCTTTGGTGGCTGGCTCAAAGCGCAGGCCAAGCTCATGCTGGTGACCTCTCTGATCTTGACTGCCGGTTTTCTGATTTTAGGTGTGGACTACCCCTTGGCTCTGGGTCTGCTGATCTCCCTGATCGATGCGTTGCCGGTCTTTGGCGTAGGGGTCATTCTCATCCCATGGGGGCTGTTTCAGTTTTTACAGGGGCAGACAGTTCTGGCCACAGGGCTTCTGTGCCTTTACGGAATCGTTGCTTTGCTCCGCACGGCTCTTGAGCCACGCCTCTTAGGCAAGCAGATCGGGCTTGACCCCCTGCTGACCCTGCTGGCTCTCTATGCCGGGCATCATTTTCTGGGTATTCTGGGCATGATTTTGTTCCCCATTGCCGCCATTTTACTGGGGCAGTTCTGGAACTATATGGAGAAAAAAATTGACTTTTGACCTCCTGTCCCGGATAATAACAGTAGCTTTATCACCGGGAGGGATACCATGCACCTGACCCACAAGGCTCTGCGAGCCGGTAAGCTCCTGACCTTTCTGCGCCGGGAGCTTGGTCTGTCGTCGTCCTTGGTCAAACGGCTCAAATGGCAGAATGCCTTTTTTGTGGACGGACAGCCCGCCCATACAGACCACCCGGTTTCTGTGGGCAATATCATCACCGTATTTCTGGAAGAAGCTCCCCCGGACTATCCCCCGGAGGAGGGGGAGCTGGTCATTCTCTATGAGGATGAGGCTCTGCTGGCGGTGGACAAACCCCCGGGGCTTCTCATGCACCCGTCCTTTTATCGAGATACGGGAACGCTTGCCAATTTTTTGGCGGGATACTACCAAAAGACCGGGCAGGCCTGTGCCGTCCATCCTGTGAGCCGGCTGGACCGGGACACCTATGGCGTTGTCCTGTTTGCCAAAAACGCCCACATCCACGGAAAAATGATGACCCTGCTCCAGAGCCGGCAGGTACATAAGACCTATGAGGCTCTGGTCTGGGGGCATCCCCCGGATCTGGGGCAGTGGGATTTTCCCATTGCCCGAAAGGGTGGAGTGAGCCTTCTGCGGGAGGTCGCTCCCCACGGGCAGACCGCCCTGACCCGCTTCAAGGTGCTACAGACCCATCCCCTGTTCAGCAAGCTGGAATTACAGCCCATTACCGGGCGCACCCATCAGCTCCGGGTACACTGCGCTTACGCGGGCTTTCCCATTCTGGGCGACCCCCAATACGGCAGTCCGGAATCTCAGACGTTTTCCAAATCGCTGGGGCTGACCCATCAACAACTCTGCGCTGTCCGTCTGGAGTTTCCCCACCCAGTTACAGGAGTTTCGACCACGATAATAAAGAAGTGAGTTTATTGATAAGTTATGAAGGCATCCGCCAACGGCGGATGCCTTCAGTCTCCCCCTACGACCCCCTCCCGACGCGCGTACTTGCTATTGCATACCGCGTAGAACTGCCTACACGGATTACAAAAGTAAAAGCCGACCTGCGGATACTTGCAGGCCGGCTTTTTGTATGGAAATTTCTTATTCCTCGTTGACGTTGATGACCACCTTGAAGGTCTTTTCCCGGCGGTTGACGATCATATCCAACACCTCGGGCACTTCCTCCAGCGTGAAATGGTGGGACACCGTACCCTCGGTACGAATGATACCCTTGCCCATCAGATCGATCATTTCCCGATAGTCCTGAGGCACATACATGGTCGTACCGGACAGGGACAGCTCATGCTGAACGAAGTCGGGCAGAAGCGGAATCATATATTCCTTCTGCAGAACGCCGATGACCACCACTCTCGCGCCTCTGCGTGCCATGGAGAGGATGTTGTTCAGGACGATGCCCTTTTCGCCGACGCAGTCATAGAACACATCGATGTTCTTCTCACTGCCGGTCAGACGGCGCAAAGCCTCTGCCTGATCTTCCTTGGACACGTCAATGGTCGCCGTTGCGCCAAGGCTCTCGGCAATGGCCAGGCGGGAGGCATCCATATCGGCAATATAGACTTCCTTTGCACCCAGAGCGAAACAGCTCTGCATACAGAACACGCCGATAGGACCTGCGCCCACAACCAAAACCCGGTCGCCGGGCTGGATGTGTCCGCGCTTTGCGCCGTGGTAAGCCACGCAGGCGGGTTCCACCAGAGCGGCCTGCTCCAAAGTCATGGTCTCAGGAATCTCCAGAGCCATTTTGCTGTCGATGCAGAAATAATCGCAATGAGCACCATCGGCTTCCGCGCCGGTACAACGGAGCTCCTCGCAGAAATTATAAATTTCTTTTTTGCAGGCTTCGCAGTTGTCGCAAACCAGATGGGGGATGATGGTCACCCGCTGACCGATCCGGCTCTGGGGAACATTTTCGCCCACAGCGTCGATCACGCCGGAGATCTCATGACCCATGACCAGCGGATAGGAAACGTAGGGATGCAGACCCTTATAGATGGTGGGATCAGAGCCGCAGACACCGATCTTGCACACCTTGATCCGCACCTGATCGGCCTGAGGCGTGGGGATAGGAGCTTCCTCCATGTGCATCTTGTAAGGGGCATCCAGAATGAGTTTTCTCATGGTTTTTCCTTCTTTCAATAAGTAACGGTAATGGCCTTCTGCTGCTCATGGGATTCCAGAGCGGCGGTAATCAGGGCATGGGACATCAGGGTATGCTCAGGCTTGACACAGCCAAAGGCGATGTCCTGACCGTCCATTTCCGCCATATAGGCCGCCCACATCTGGAGAATAGAATCGGAGAAGCCGAACTCAAAGTTCTCACCGGTAATGGTGGGGAACTGGGTACGGGAGCCCACGATCAGCCTGTTCCAGGACTGGATGGGGCCGTCGGCATACAGATAGTGGAAGGCATCGGGGTCTTCGGAGGTGAAATAGACAGAGGCCTTGGTGCCGTTGACCTTCAGATACCACTGGTCTGTTGCGCCGGGCTCGATGCGCTTGGTTTCCAGCGTCATGGGGAACTCGTAGCCGTCGGCGTGCTTCACCCGGCAGAGCATGGTGGCGTTGTCCCAGGTGTCGCACTCGGCCACACCGCCCTTGCCATCGGGACGCTGGGTAAAGATATTGCTCAGCACGGCATAGACGCTCTCGGGCTTCCAGCCCAGCGCAAAGGGAACGTGCTGGGTATGCAGACCCAAGTCTCCCATACAGCCGTAGACGCCGTTGACGGAATTCTTCCGCTTCCAGTTGATGGGCTTGTTGGGGTCAAGGTCACTGGCATGGTTAAAGGCCGCCTTGACCTCGATGATCTGGCCCAGCTTGCCCTCCTTGACCCACTGGATGACCTTCTGGCAGGCGGGGAAGAAGGGGAACTCACTGGCGCAACGGCAGAACACCTCAGGATGGTTTTCCAGCGCCTTAAGAATGACCTCATTCTGCGCCTTGTCCATACCGAAGGGCTTTTCGCCCATCAGGTGCTTGCCGGCGTTGATGATGTCACTGTAAACCTGCTGGTGCATCACATGAGGCACTGCGCAGTAAATGCCCTGAATGTCCTCACAGGCCAGCAGATCGTGATAATCGGTAAAATGGTACTTCAGTTCGGGAAATGCCTTGTCAAACCAAGCAAAGGAATCGGGATTGGTATCGCAGACGCCGATGATCTCCGGCTTGGTAATATCTCCCTGCAGATGACACCAGCGCAGGGTGGCACTGGCAAACTCCTTGCCCATCAGGCCACAGCCGATGATGCCAAATTTCATAGTTTTCATGGTGTTTTCTCCCTTATCCGATTTCCGCTTCGGCGGCAGCGATCTCGTCCTTGCCGTCCAAAATCTCTACTTCAATGTCCACACAGTGGATCTGACCGGGCTCAAGATAGAGCATCTGACCCCGCTCTTTGGCGTTCAGCCGACCGATGGGGTTGATGGTGCCGGGCTCAAGACCCAGAACATACTCACCCTCGGAGAGCATCTTCCACTCAGTAAAGCAGGGAAGCTGATTTTTGTTGAAGCGGATGACCGCGCCCAGCTCCAGCTCGTCGTTGACCAGAGCCACAGCGGTACTGCCGTCTTCCTTGGTGCAAAGGTCATAGAAGTAGCAACGCTCATCCCGCAGGTGCATGGGCTCATGGAACTGTTTCCGCAGTTCCATCTCAGAGGTAGCCAGCGCGTCTGCGCCCACTACGCCCTGCTCCTTCACCAGCAGACGGCTGTTTGCGTCCAGAATGGGATGACCCAGATTCATGTGGTACAGGAGCATCAGAGGCTCTTTGGTATGACCCTCGTTCTCAATTTCATCGTGGATACGGAGCTTCTTCTCCCCCAGTTTGGCGGTGATGGTACGGCGCAAAACCATGTTTTCGCCGTGTACCGCGCTCTGGCGCATAAGACCCTCCACGGTCATGACATAGCTTCCGTCCACCCATTTTCCGCTGGCGCAGACTTCGCTGGCAGGCAGATGCGCCAGACGGCCGTGGAGACCGTGCTTCTGCTGACCGAAGATTCTTCTCTCGTCCTCGCAGGGACCGCCTACGTTGGAAAAACCGCAGGTGGTCAGCAGACCGGCATAGAAGCTACGCAGCCACTCCATGCCCTCCTGTTCCAGATAAGCACCGGAGGAAATATCCGCCCGGGACATATAGGACACAGGCACGCCTTGATAGCGGGTCCATGCAATATCCATGCAACGGCCGGGCAGGACGGTAAAGTCCAGACCTGTGCCGGTGGATACGTCGATGGCCTCTACGCCCTTGGCTCTGCCCTCGGTGAATTCATAGCGTTTCAGACCGCCAAGCTGGGAAACAGAGCCCATGTACTTCAGCAGATCCTGTTTATTCCAGTTGCTGTTTCTTTTCATTTGTCACACCTCATCAATCCATCAGGCCGGGGCAGTGCAGGGACAGATACAGTGCTTTCTGGCTGTCATAAGCACCCGGCTGACCGGGGATATAGTTACGGACATTTCTGCGAATCTTACTGTTGGCGTCTGCCGGGTCGGCAAAGACCTTTGCGCCGATACCCGCCAGGATCGCCGCGCCCACACAGGAGGCTTCCGCCTGACTGTCCACCACGTCGATGCGCTTTCCGGTGACATCTGCCCGAATCTGTGACCACATGGCAGACTGTGTGCCACCGCCGGTCATCAGCAGGCGAGTAGCAGGATGGGTCAGCTTTTCCAATACCTGAATGTTCAGATCCAGCTCACAGCTGGTGCCCTCCATCACGGCCTTATAGAAATCGGCTTTGGTCGCCGATGCCGTCAGTCCGGCTACCTTTGCCGTGGCCTTTTCCGACCATTCGGGGTTCATCGCGCCGTAAATATGGGGCGTCACGCAGATACCCGTAGGCCTTGCCTGACAGCCGGCCTCCATCAGGGCGTAGACACTGCTCCCCTGCTCTTTGGCCAGACGCTTTTCCTCTTTGCAGAAGGTATCCAGATACCATTTGACCATCATGCCCGACACAAAGAACGCCAGAGTGACATACTGGTCAGGCAAAACATGGCAGTAGGAGTTCAGTCCGTAGCGCATACCGTTGGCATCGTTGAGGGGCTTTCCGCTGGTGCGGATGGCACACTCATAAGAGCCGGCGGAAACCGTGATGGTATCGGCATCCACATTGCCCATGCCAATGGCGGCGCAGGGCTGATCGTGACCGCCGGCCACCAGCATGACCTTGTCGGACAGCCCCAGCTGACGGGCGATGGACGCGGGGATATAGCCCAGAGGCGTACCGCCACAGACCGGCTTGGAAAATTCCGCGGGGGAAATGCCCGCTTCGCCCAATATCTCCTCCGACCATGCCCGTTTGGCGATGTCAAAACCGCCAAACCGGGAGGCCATGGAGCAGTCCACCGCGTTGGCATGACCCAGCATCCGATAGATATGGTCGCTGGCAGTGTCATAGTGGACGGCTTTGCCGGCAATTTCCGGATGCTCCCGCTTCAACCACATGACCTTGGGCACAGGGAACTGCGGATGCATCATAGAGCCGGTGATGGAGTAGATCTTCTCCTGCCCCATTCGGGCGATCAGCTCATCGGAACAGGGGGTGCACCGCCTGTCCATACTGAGCATCGCTCCGCAAAGGGCTTCGCCATGGGCATCGATGGGAATCAGGGTCTCTCCGTGGGAGCTGACGGAAATGGCCTCAATGGGGTCATTTGCCGTCTTCTCCGCAAGGATACGTATCACCTGCGCCGTATGGTCACAAAAGACCTTAGGGTCGATCTGCGCCGTCAGCCCGCTGACTTCTACGGCTTCGGCATAGGAGAGCTGGGCTTGCGCCAAAATTTCGCCTGATGCCGAAAGCACAATCCCCTTACAGGTGGATGTGCCGACGTCTAATCCAAGAACGCTCATCTTATGCGCCTCTTACGCCCTCGATGTTCAGGAACTTGCAGAACATTGCCAGAGCGTCGGCAACCTTGGGATCGTGAATCAGAGCGCCGTGGTGGATGACACCGCAGTCGATCATCTTCTGTTCCCAATCCATGACATCATTGACCTTGACCCAGCCGTATGCACCGCGGACCATGGGCCCGATGTTGACGATCTCGCCGGTGCCGTAGAACATGGTGTACTTACCGTCGTACTCCACCATTCTGGCGCAGGTCACAGGGCCGTCCTTCATGCGGAATTCCATAGAGCCGTAGCAGGTGGGGCTCCACAGACCCAGACGCTCGTTCATCATCAGGTGCTTCTTGCAGTCGGAAGCGCACAGCTCACAGGCAGCGTTGCCACAGTGCCATGCCAGCCACACATTATCCTCGGTGGGATGCAGGTCGGTCCAGTCGATAAAGTCGGCAGGGGTCTCGCCCAGAGCGCAGCAGTTCATGACATACATGGTCAGCGCGCCCATGACGTCCACTTCACAGCCCACGGAGTAACCCTGAGAGTTCAGGCGGGAGAAGGTGGAGCAGGCGGCGATATTATAGCGGTGCTGGAGGGATTCCCAGCAGCTGGAGGCGATGACATTGCAGTGATATTCCTTGGCCAGACCGATGATCATCAGCTCCAGACGAGCCTGATTGATGATAGAGCCGGGAGTCTCCTCGGTGATCAGGTCAGCACCGGCGCGAATCTCCTCAGCGACACGCAGAACTTCGGGGTCATCGGGAGACAGAGCATCCAGACGCTCATAAGCGGTAGCCAGATCCACAGGAACGAGCACCTGAGAGAAGTGCTTCATCAGGTCCTCTTCGCTGAAGAACTGGGACTCAAAGGCCGTGGGACGGGTGCCGATCTGCAGGATACGCTCACCGCGGAAGCGGGAAATGGCGTTGACCGCACGGGTGAAGATCTCTACCTTTTCGGCGAAGATGGCATCCTCGGGGTTGCAGGTGGGGATATGCTCGAACAGGAAGCCTCTGCGCTTGAGAGAAGAGCAGGTCATGAACTGACCGCACCAGGTATCGGTGGCACGGTTGCCCTGGGGAGAGTAAGGACCGCTCTTGGTGGCAAAGTGGAGCACAGGCAGAGTCTTGGGCATTTTGGACAGCAGTGCGCCCACGGCAGTCTCAAAGCCGAAGTTCATGTTGCCGATGATCAGACCCTGAACGTTCTCCTTCAGGAACAGCTCAGCAGTGGCGATACCTTCGTCCACCGTACCGACACAGCCGTCCTCCGTCAGCTCCGTGGAGGGCACAACGATCTCCAGACCGGGGATCTTGGCGAACACATCCAGGCAACGCTGACGCATTTTACCTGCCAGTCTGCCGGTAAAGGCACTGCCATCCCAGGATTCCCAAGTAGAGGGTACGAAACCGATTTTTACTGTCTGCATATTTATCTTCTCCTTTGATAAAAATTTTTCTTTTCATGAAAATAATTTTCTCATTTTTGCATGGAATCTGCGTCCCTGAGCCGTTCCAGCATCCCGCTTTGCAAAAGCAGGCTGGGCGCGATCCTCGTGCCCTCTTTTTCCAAAACACCTTCGGACAGGTACTTATAGAGGGTCTGGACCGCCGCTGTCCCCTGCTGTTCCAGATGCTGATCCAGGGTGGCTACGATCGTACCATCGTGGATATAGGGCAAAAGTTCCGGCAGAACGTCTGTAGTAATGACCCGCACCTTTCCTGAAAGCCCCATGTCGTGGATACACCGGCAGACTGCCAGGGAGTTGGCCGTCGCCACATAAATGACCCGCAGGTTTGGTCTTTCCCGCAATATTTTCCGGGTGATCGCATAGGCCGTATCCATCTCGTCACGGGTCTCGAACACGCCCTCTATGGCCAGCCCCAGTTTCTGGGCCCGACCGCAGAAGCTCTCCGCCTTTCGACTGTGCTCCGTCACATCCAGACTGCCCACCAACACTGTCGCAGATTCCATGTCCCGCAGGATCGCATGGGCAAAGTCCGCAGCTATCTTTCCTGACGCCTCCGCATCGATCCTGATACAGGCCAGTCTCCCGGATTTTTCCAGATCGGACGAAACCAGCACCACCGGTATCCCCAGTTTGTGCAGATCCGCGATCTCACTGCTGTATGTGCCTACGTGAGACGGGCCCAGAACAACTCCGTTGACCCGTTCTTCCTTGAACCGGCGCAGGCACTCAATAACCCG
Organism: Candidatus Avilachnospira sp.; assembly: GCA_045602105.1. Lineage (GTDB taxonomy): Bacteria > Bacillota > Clostridia > Oscillospirales > Oscillospiraceae > Avoscillospira. The sequence continues at coordinate 7,600 of JAZSAW010000110.1, read as the reverse complement.
GGAATCATCTCGGAAACTGGAATAAGTTTCATAGATCGCACTGAATTTATAGTCGCTCAGAGAGTTGGTCACATTCTGAATCCCCTGTAATAAGGGCTGATAGTAAGCCTGAAACACAGTAGGAAGCAATACGCCGATGCGTACAGGCTTATGGGCCAGACTTCGGGCCACTTTATTGACATTGTAGCCCAGTTTCTCCACGGCATCCAACACCGCCCTGCGGTTCTCCTCCTTGACACGAAGATCACCGCTGAGGACCTTGCTGGCCGTACCAATGGAAACATTTGCCCGCTGGGCAACATCCTTTAAGGTAACTGTCTGCACATCCTGCCTCCTTTCTCTTTTGTGCGCTTACTGCTGAATATACTCCACACACAGGCTGGCTTTGGGAGCTTCGATGGTGAAAATATAGCCCGCCATCAGTTCCTTGCCGGAGGCCGTCACTTCTGTGACCTTGTACTGCTCATCGGCAATTTTCAGCAGGTAATCCTTATCCTCGTCCAGACCACGCAGCGCAAAGGTGTGGGTCTTTTCCTCACTCAGCTCTCTGCGGAAGATATTCACGCAACCAGCTTCGGCACTGCCCACCTGCCATGCCACCCAGCAGGTCTCGTCCATGCTGGCTTTGGCCAGAGGATAGAAGTCCTCCTCCCAGTACTTACGCATCCGCGTCACTTCGTCCAGCGCCACCTGAATCTTCTCAAAGTCGCAGTTGGGGTCAAACACGTCATAGTTGGCGGAGTATCCGCTGGACATGACGGTACGGACATCATAGGCTGTGGGTCTCCATCCGGAGAGCGCCTGATAGACGATATAACCGGGCAGAGAGAGGGACTGATTCTGATGCCACAGATCCACCCGCTTATAGGACTCAGCACGGCAGCCCGTGTCGCTTCGCCAGCAGCTTACAGTACGCATACCGGAGGCGTAGTCCAGACGGTTGCCGCCGCTGGCGCAGTTGTCGATCATCAGGCCGGGGAAACGATCCAAAAGGGTATCCCAGAAGCGGTACAGACCGGCAACGTACTTGATCTCCAAAATGCCCCTGCGGTCGGGCTTGTCATTGGCATCCCAGAAGAAGTGGGGGTAAATGTTGAAGTCGTGGCGGTAAATATCAATTTTGTATTTTTCGATAAACTCGCTGTTTTTCTCAATGAGCCAGTCCACGGCTTCGGGGTTGGACATATCGAACAGCCGTCCACCGCAGTAACCCAGAGTGGGAATATCCGTGATGCCACAGCTCAGGACGAACTCCGGATGCTCCTTCTCCACTTCCGTGCCAAAATCCACACGCTCCGGCTCAAACCAGATCATGTTTCGCAGGCCGTTTTTGTGGGCTTCCTCCTCGATCTTGGTCAGGCCGTTGGGGAAGCTCTTCTTGAAGCTGTAATTGCCCACGCCATGGGGGAAGCTCCCCTCAAACCATGCGGCGTCCAGCCAGTAGGTATCGCAGAACTTACTCTTGACGCCGTAGCCCACCAGAGCCAGCTGATCTTCTTCACTGTCCCAGGTGGGGCGGAATCCGTCCAGCTTTGCCAGATTGCGGTTGGCGTAGCGGTCATGGGTCTGGAGGGAGATAGGCAGATTGATCTTTCCGCCATACCGATGCTTGGGAGAGTAGTTGTCCCGGAGCAGACGGCGCAGGCGGTTATGGGCTTCGGTATTGTCGCCGTAGTAAGCCAGCATGAGCATACGGGGCAGTCGAAGCTCTTCACCGGGCTCCATGTAGAAGCGGGCGTCGGGCAGACCGACCTGAATGAGCAGATCAGTCTTGGTGCGCTCCAGACGGTAGAACCATGTAGCGCCCCAGCCGATACCGAAGATCATGCCGGCGTTATCATTGAATTCACAGATGTCAAAGAACGGGAACGCGCAGTGGGAGGACTTGCCGCCGTAAGGCTTTTTGATGATGGTCGTGCCACAGCTCAGATTGTTTTCAATGGGACGGAAGGTATCCACATTGTCAAAGTCGCCATTGATGCCCTTGTGGGTGATGGGACGAAGGAAGGGCGTTGCGATCTCCACGTCGAACACACAAATATCCGAGATGATATCAGAGGGCTTGTCGGAGTGGTTGATCAGGGTCGTTCCATACTCCACCGCGTCAATTTCCGGGAAGTAGTTCCAGTCGATCCGGAATTCCAGATCGCCCTTGCGGATGGACAGCGGACTTGTTCTGTCTTCCGGCAGATACAGGGGGAACTTTTCCCCGCCAACGGTATAGCTTGCGAAAGGCTTTTCCGCAGGCTTGCCGGCGTTGATCCAATACTCTTTGAAGTACTCGTAAATGTTGATAGGTGCCATAGCGTTTTCTCCTTTTTGCTTATGATGTTTGGCTTTCAAAAATGAAACGCTTCATTTTTTAGGCTAATACATTTTCCGGTATTTGTCAACGCTTTTTTGCCCATCAAATCAACCAAAGATTCGCACTCAGTTTCAGTCAGTTAGACAAGGCAAAAATCCCGCTATCTCTTGAGATAGCGGGATTTGGGTCACTGTCTGATGTACTCCACACACAGGCTGGCCTTGGGGTTTTCGATGGTGAAGGTATAGCCCTCCAGCAGTTCCTTGCCGGACACGGTCACTTCCGTGATCTGATATTGCTCATCGGCAATTTTCAGCAGATAGTTTTTATCCTCGTCCAATCCGCGGAGTGCAAGACTATGTGTCTTTTCCCCGCTCAATTCTCTGCGGAAAATATTCACACAACCGGCTACGGAACTGCCCACCTGCCATGCCACCCAGCAGGTCTGCTCCATACTGGCATTGGTCAAAGGATAGAAATCTTCTTCCCAATACTTACGCATTTGGGCTACTTCCTTCAGAACAGTCTGCACTTTATTGTAGTCCAAGCTGGGATTAAAGGTATCATATCTGCCGGCATAACCATTGGCCATGACGGTCCGTACATTATATGCCTCAGGGTACAAACTGGCAAGTGCCTGATAAACGATATAGCCGGGCAGAGCCAATGACTGATTCTGATGCCACAGGTCCACATTCTTCACATGTTCCAGACGGCAACCCGTATCACTACGCCAGCAGGATACCGTCCGCATCAGGGAGGCGTAGTCCAAACGGTTGCCGCCACTGGAGCAGTTGTCGATCATCAGCTTGGGGAAACGCTCCAACAGGGTATCCCAGAAGCGGTACAGACCGGCAACATACTTGATCTCGGTAATACCTCTGCGATCGGGCTTATCCGTTGCATCCCAGAAGAAATGGGGGTAGATATTGAAATCATGGCGGTAAATATCGATTTTATATTTTTCGATGAATTCGCTGTTCTTTTCGATCAGCCAGTCCACAGCCTCAGGATTGGACATATCAAACAGCCGTCCACCGCAGTAGCCCAAGGTAGGAATATCCGTGATGCCACAGCTGAGAATGAACTCCGGATGCTCCTGTTCCACTTCCGTGCCAAAATCCACACGCTCCGGCTCAAACCAGAGAAGCATCCGCAGACCGTTTTTATGGGCTTCTTCCTCAATTTTGCTCATACCGTTGGGGAAGCTCTCCTTGAAGCTGTAGTTGCCCACGCCATGAGGGAAGTTGCCCTCAAACCAACCGGCATCCAGCCAATAGGTATCCGCATACTTGCTCATCACGCCGTGTTTGACTTCTTCCAGCTGTTCCTTTTCGCTTTCCCAGCTCTCCCGGATTCCATCCACTCTGGTAATGTTGCGGTTGGCATAACGGCCGTAGGCCTGAAGAGCGATAGGCATTTTCATCTCGTCGCCAAAACGCATCTTGGGAGAATAGTTATCCCGGAGCAGACGGCGCAGGCGGTTATGGGCTACGTCATTATCGCCGTAATATGCCAGCATCAGCATACGGGGCAGTTGAAGCTCCTCGCCGGGCTCCATATAGAAGTGGGCATCCGGCAGACCGGCCTTGATGAGCAGATCGGTCTTGGTCCGTTCCAGGGTATAGAACCAGGTACCACCCCAGCCGATGCCGAAAATCATACCGGCATTGTCGTTGAATTCACAAATGTCAAAATAAGGGAACGCGCAGTGGGAGGACTTTCCGCCGTAGGGCTTCATGGTCACCTTGGTACCGCAGTTCAGGCGGTTGGCAAAGGGGTAGAAGGTATCCACGTTATCAAAGTCGCCGTTGATGCCCTTATGGGTGATGGGGCGCAGGAAGGGCGTTGCGATCTCCACGTCCAACACGCAGATGTCCGAAATGATCTCCGAGTTTTTGTCGGAGTGGTTGATGAGGGTGGTCGCGTACTCCACCGCGTCAATATCCGCAAAGTAGTTCCATTCAATGCGGAATTCCAAATCGCCCTTACGGATGGAGATAGGGTTTGTCCGGTCTTCCGGCAGGTAAAGAGGGAACTTTTCTCCGCCTATGGTATAGCTGGCAAAGGGCTTTTCCGCCGGTTTGCCGGCGTTGATCCAATACTCTTTGAAGTACTCATAAATGTTGATGGGAGGCATAAGCAATTCTCCTTTATTGCCTTATTTTGGGGCTCTTTTATTATAATAAATTCCCTCCCCCCTGTCAACGCAAAGTCCCTGTTTTCACAATAAAATCCACCCTTCAAAGCAACAAAAACCCCGCCGACAGTCGGCGGGGATAAGCCTTTTATAATTCTTCCGCTTTGAAGGTGGTATAGTCCTCGTAGTAATAGCTGTGGTCAATGCCTTTCATAAACAGTTCACGGTCATGGATTTGATCGATCAAAGCCTTTTTCAGGATATGCTTGATCTCAATATCCCTGATGGGACTGCGCTCCATGGCAAGCAGATAGTCTTCTTTGTCAACAAGACTCCAATCGATGACCTTACCAATCTCTTTTTTTAAGATACAGTCCAGCCAAATGCGCGTTGCTCTGCCATTGCCCTCCCGGAACGGGTGGGCAATATTCATTTCCACATATTTTTCCATGATCTCGTCAAAGGTGGATTGGGGCATGTTATCGATATTGGCAAAGGCTGCTTCCAGATACATCACCGGCGCAAAGCGGAAATTGCCTTTTGCCATGTTGACGTCCCGAAGCTTTCCGGCAAATTCGTAGATGTCCTCAAACAGGGCCTTGTGAATCGCTATAAGAGATGCGGTTTTGCCTGCCTCCAAACGGTCAAGCTCTCCGCTTTCAAAAAGCTGTACTGCTTTCTTTTTGCTGATGCGTTCTTCCTCTCTGGCGAGCTCGGCGGAAGATGTGATTCCCAGTTTGTTTTCCAACATACCCTCACCTCATTTCTGTTTGTTTTCTATGATAATGATACCATATCAGCAGGTGTTTTACAAGAAAAAGAGCCGGTAGATTAAGCTTCCTTCTCTGCGCTTACTTGCATTGCCCGTTGTAGCAAGGAGCTTTTTGCAAGAGCTGTATATTTATCCGCAGGGTTTTGGTATTCCTTTACTTCTTCCATGGTGCTGAGCAGTTTCAAGGGCTGGAGCTTATGTTTGCGGAACACCGCAGAGGCCTGCTCACAGCTCATACGGTAGATCTGTTCAATTACAATTTTACCATCCTGGACATAGGCGATCTTATCTGCATTTTTACGCCACAGTTCAACACAGTATACTGCTTCAAACTCATTCGAAACAACAGTAAAACATTTATTCTCCGTGAGCAGGCATTCCTTTCCTGTGAGGGTTGCTTGCAGTTGTTCGTAAAAAAGCCGTGCCTGATCTTCCGCCGTATGCCCGAAACACCTTGCCAGAGAAGCAACATATGCGCAGCGAGGCTTACCGCCCTCTATATCCTGCCAGATTTTTCTCAATTTATATATCTGCTTCACATTCCCCATAAGCGTTTCGTTGATTTGCTGAATACGGCTCTTTTCCCCTATGGGTAATGACATTCTCCTCACCTCTTGGTTGCATTATAACACGTCAAATGTCCAACAAAAAGGACTTTACAAAAATCCCCTCGGACCGCTCCGAGGGGATTCTGTATCACTTGGATTACTTGTTGGAAATCGCGGCCTGAGCGGCAGCCAGGCGGGCGATGGGAACACGGAAGGGGGAGCAGGAGACATAGTCCAGACCCAGCTTGTGGCAGAACTCCACGGAGGAGGGATCGCCACCGTGCTCGCCACAGATGCCCACGTGCAGTTCGGGGTTGACGGGACGGCCCAGCTTGATGGCCATTTCCATCAGCTTGCCAACGCCGTTCTGATCCAGCTTGGCGAAGGGATCGTTCTCGAAGATCTTGGCATCGTAGTAGGCGTTCAGGAACTTGCCTGCATCGTCACGGGAGAAGCCGTAGGTCATCTGAGTCAGGTCGTTGGTGCCGAAGCAGAAGAAGTCGGCGTTCTTGGCCACTTCGTCAGCAGTCAGGCAGGCGCGGGGGATCTCCACCATGGTACCGACCTGATACTTCAGGGAAGCACCGGCAGCAGCGATCTCAGCGTCGGCAGTCGCGACAACCACGTCCTTGACGTACTTCAGCTCCTTGGCATCGCCCACCAGAGGAATCATGATCTCGGGGACCATGTTCCAGTCGGGATGCGCCTTCTGCACATTGATGGCAGCGCGGATAACAGCGCTGGTCTGCATCTTGGCGATCTCGGGATAGGTGACAGCCAGACGGCAGCCACGGTGACCCATCATGGGGTTGAACTCATGCAGAGACGCGATGATCTCCTTGATGGCTTCCACAGTCTTGCCCTGAGCCTTAGCCAGCAGAGCGATGTCCTCTTCGGTGGTGGGCACGAACTCGTGCAGGGGGGGATCCAGGAAGCGGATGCAAACGGGGTTGCCCTCCAGAGCCTCATACAGAGCCTCGAAGTCACCCTGCTGATAGGGCAGGATCTTAGCCAGAGCGGCTTCACGCTCGGCAGCGGTATCGGAGCAGATCATCTCACGGAAAGCAGCGATACGCTCAGCCTCAAAGAACATATGCTCGGTACGGCACAGGCCAATGCCCTCAGCACCCAGCTCGCGGGCCTTCTTGGCGTCGGCGGGGGTGTCGGCATTGGTACGGACCTTCAAGGAACGGAACTTGTCAGCCCAGCCCATGATGGTGCCGAAGTTGCCGGAGATCTCAGCGTCTACGGTGGGGATCAGGCCGTCGTAGATGTTACCGGTAGAACCGTCGATGGAGATGCAGTCGCCCTCGTGGTAGGTCTTGCCGGCCAGAGTGAACTTCTTGTTCTCCTCGTCCATGTTGATCTCGCCACAGCCGGAAACACAGCACTTACCCATACCACGGGCAACAACGGCTGCGTGAGAGGTCATACCGCCGCGAACGGTCAGGATGCCCTGAGCGGCCTTCATGCCGGTGATGTCCTCGGGAGAGGTTTCCAGACGAACCAGAACCACCTTCTTGCCGGCGTTCTTCCAGGTCTCTGCGTCCTCAGCGGAGAAGACAATCTGACCGCAGGCAGCTCCGGGAGAAGCACCCAGACCACGGCCAATGGGAGTAGCGGCTTTCAGAGCCTTGGCATCGAACTGGGGATGCAGCAGAGTGTCCAGGTTACGGGGATCGATCATCAGAACGGCCTCGGCCTCGGTCTTGTGACCTTCGGCCACCAGGTCCACTGCGATCTGCAGAGCGGCCTGGGCAGTACGCTTGCCGTTACGGGTCTGGAGCATGTAGAGCTTGCCGTGCTCCACGGTGAACTCCATGTCCTGCATGTCG
>JAZSAW010000109.1:0-5473 GCA_045602105.1 Candidatus Avilachnospira sp. | reverse complement strand
CATTGTACGCCAGCCTCCTTTCCATTGCCATCAAAGCTGAACATATTCAGGTGATTGCCGTTTTCATCGGTGAGGATTACCTTCAGACCGGGGAGCAGTTCCTCCATGGCCTCATAGTACATACGCTGCATGGTGATGCCGGGGAACTTGACGTACTCTGCATACATGGCGTTGTAGCGGGCCACCTGACCGGTAGCTTCGTTGGTACGGCCGGCCTTTTCAGCCTCGGCCTGCCGCAGAATGCGGTCCACCTCTGCTTCTGCGGCGGGGATCTGCTCGCTGCGGTACTTGTTGGCGTTGTTCAGGGCCGTTTCCTTGCCCTGCTTGGCGTTTTCAACGTCCTTGAACGCCGCCATGACGGCTTCCGTAGGGGGTTCTGCATCCTGAATGGTCAGGTTGACCAGCTGGACGCCCAAATCTTCCGCCTCCATGCGCGCCATGATCTTTTCCTTGATCTCTGCCTGAATCTGGCTCTTTCCGCTGGTGATGACCTCATCCACAGGATACAGACCAATGGTATCGCGGATATAGCTCTGAGCCAGGGTCTTCAGGACGCCCACAGGGTCCTGACTGGCATAGAGATACTTCACCGGGTCGGTGACCCGGTACTCCAGGAAAAAGTCCACATTGACAAAATTGTAGTCGCTGGTGATCATCAGGCTTTCTTCCGTCTTGGATACATCGGAGCCAAGGTCGTAACCGATGGCAAAGCCCTTGATGGTCATATCCACTTTCCGCACTTCCTGCACAAAGGGAATCTTGAAGTGCAGACCCGGAGAGGTCACGGTCTGCGCCACGCCAAAGGTGGTGACCACTGCGCTCTCCTGCTCGGCGATGGTATAGAAGGAATTCAGCCCCGTCAGTGCCAGAGCCAGAATACAAACCACCGCCACCACGGTGACCAGAATGCTTCTGCCTGTCGGTCTTTGGGGCTTGGGGTCATATTCGTTGTAATGCTCGTCCATAGTCAAGCTCCTTTCCCACAGTTGGGTTTGTGTATTGATTATAGCATACCCAAATGGAAAAAATATGAACAATTCTTAAAAAAGCAGGTGCGAATAACGCACCTGCCAACTTTTTTAGAAATACAGTTCCGCCGCCAGATTGCCGTAGGTATACCAGCAGACCGCCTTTTTCATCAGGGGCTCGGGGATGCCGAAATGCTCCGCCAGCTCCCAGAGATTTTCACAGCCACCGGCTACCGCACTGTCCAGCTCGTCCACAGGGACGACCTGCTTCACCGCCCATTTGTCGGCTTTGTTCTCCATGCGTTTGCGGCACTGACAGGGGGAAAATCGATTGTAAAATGCTCCCGTGGCACAGTGACCCAGTTCGTGGGCCAGCTTGGCCCGCTCATCGGCCTCGCCGGACAGTTTGCTCCGGTCAATGGCCACGTGGCAACGCCCGTCCTCGTCCATAATGGACAGAGCCTCCCGGGAGTTCAGGTTGAAGCTGTCTACCGTAATATTTTCTTTTTCTGCGTAACGGTAAAGCTCCTGCAGGGGTTTCATTTTCGTTCCTTTTTCCTTTCCCGAATGAATTCCGCATAGCGACGAACATCTGCCAGATCTTCATCACTGATTCCCTCGCTGTCGCCAAACAAGGCGAATTTCAGCGCATCATCGCTGATCTGCTGCCCCAGCACGGCAGGAGATCTTCCTGTTTCAAGCCCCAGAAGATAGTCCGTGGACACCTGAAAGAAATCGGCGATCTTCACCAGCAGTTCCTGCTTGGGTGCTGTGCCGTTCTTCTTCCACACGGTGACACTGGCGCGGTTGAAGCCGATTTTCTCCGCCGCACCGCCGGGCGTCAGTCCACGATTTTCACACAGGGCGCAAAACACATCATAAAACACAAGATCCGCATCCTTTTCTGTTGAAATTTGTTGACAAAAAGGTCTTGACTTGTTTATGTTTATCAGCTATACTAAGGTCAGGATGTTGATTGTTGTAAACACAAACCAGTAAACCCCGATTATTTTTCCCTTTGATAGGAAAATTATATCACATTGGTTTAGATTTATCAACAGAATTTTGTCGAAATCACAGAAAGGAGAACTGTTTTATGTCCAAATATGACTACGGCACCCGAATCCGCGCCCGGCTTCACCGTCTGGGCAGGACTCAGCAGGAGCTTGCCCGATGTCTGGGGTTTTCCCCCTCCTACATCTCCATGGTGCTCTCCGGCACCTGTTGCGCCCCGGCGGTGCGGGCGCAAATCACCGATCAGCTGGAAAAATGGGAGAAAAAATCATGACTGTTCCCGAGCCCTCCCTGCATCCGCCGGAAAGCCCAGAGGCTCTGCTTCGATGCTGTCTTTGCCTGCGCCCTGAACAAGAACTGCTGGAACTGCCCTACGGGCTTGTCTGTCCCGGCTGTCTTTCCGGCCTGTCCCAACGCCCTCTGGATGTGACCGCCGCCATCCTCTGCGCCCCCATCATTACACAAGAAGAAAAGGAGTTTCTCAGATGACTGCACCAAAACCCATGAAAGATCCCTGTCTGGATTGCCCCAAAGGGGCAAGCTGTATCAGTTCCGAAACCTACAAATGTCCCCGGTTTCAGCAGGTCTTTATCCATGCCTGGGACGAAACGGTGACCCATTTACGCCAAATGTTACATAAGGAGGAGACCAAATGTCCGTAAACAGTCAGGAAAAAGCCGCCCGGGGGCGCTGGGAGTTTGCCCGAGCCTGCAGAAGCCGCGGCTTCTGTCTGGGCTTTCCCGGCATCCATATCCATGTTTCCAGAGCAGAACGCCTGCGACTGGACGATGCTTTGGAAAAAGCCGTCCGGGACAGTGGGCCACTGGGAACACTTCCCGCTGTGGCCCACCGGGCAAACCGCCGAAGCTGGAAAGTCACCATGTATCTGGATGACTGGCTGGCCCTTTGCCGAAAGGGAGGGTCTATGACCCAAACACTCCCGCCCGATCCAGAACAACCAATATCCGAAGCATATCCCGGCTCAGATCCAGAGATATTCCATCTCCCTGAAGCAAGCCCAGCCGGGTGAGCTTGTCCACTGTCGGCTGTCCCCACTGGGGGACAGCCGTTTTGTTTTCATACCGCATTTCTCTAAGCGCCTCCTGAAATTTGTTCCACCTGTCCTGCTCCACATAGGGAGCAGGACAGGTTTTGCCGGTCACATCATAGTGGCGCACCACATTTCCTGCCGGGATGCCGTATTTCTGCATCAGCTCCCGGACAAGGGCGATGGCATTTTCCTCTGTGGCAGAGGTGAAGTAATACACCCCATCGCCGTCCTTTCGACTGCACAGCTCTACGCCGATGGAATTGCTGTTCCGGCACTTGGGATGGGCATATGCGCCCCCTCCGCAGTGCCATGCCACAAATTCCTCCGGCACGCTGAGAACTGCCTCCCTGTCATCCACAAACCAGTGGGCGGAAGCGCCTACGGCGTTTCTCCGGAAGTACAGCCCGTTGTCCCGGGCTGTATCTCCATCTCCTGCGGTGTAGTGGATGACGATGTACTCCGGCTTCTTTCCCCGCAGACCACCGTGATTGGCGGTATTGCAGGAAATGGCAGACCGGGTCATTCTGCCTTGACCTCCGGCAGTCCTGCCACAGAGGTCAGCAGGGACAAGAGCCCCGCCAGCAGGGACGCAGATCCCACCATGATCCAGTTGACCTCATCCAGCACCATTGCAGTGCCAATGGTTGCCACGGCAGTCTGGGCCACAGTCTTGACAGCTCTCACGCCCGCCGCCTTGCACCAAAGTTTCCAGTTTTTCATCTGTTTTCCTCCTTTACGCCGGCAGATGATACCGCTTGAGATCCAATATCTCATGCTGGCACTCCTTCATCTGCCCCTCAAGCTGATAGGTACGCTCCACCAGATTGTTGTGCGCCTGCACCTGCTTTTCCAGACGCTCCAGACGGAAGTTGGTCAGCTTGTTGCTGACTAAGATACCGCCCAGTGTGCCACCCAAAGAGCCAAGCAGAGAGAGCAGAGCCACAATGACCCCATCGCTCATGAGACCTCCTCCTGACTGCTGAGGATAGCCTCATATTCCTCCCGGGTGATCTGATAGAAACCGCAGTCACTATCTCCGTCAGGCAGATAGACCGCCACACCGAAAGCCTCCCCATCGGTCAGTACCATACCTTCATCGGCAATGAGCTTTTGGATGATCGTACCGCTACCGGTCACAATTTTTTCTGTTGTCATTCTGTCACCTCATTTTAGCCGAATCCGACCACAAACACCCAAGTGTCGATGTATGGTGCGATCAACTCCGCCCACTCTTCGTCAGTAAATTTCTCTCTCGTTGTTGTGGAGATCGATACTTTCTGGGTCAGGGGTGTGGCATCGAAGCTGTCCCCCATACCAAGGGCACCGACAAGAGAAAGCACGCTCTCCTTGGACAGCTGATGGCTCCATCTCAGGTCAATACTTCGGTTGATCGTCCCTTCAAATCGGATCTCTTTCAGGGCTTTGCACCCATCGAAAGTATGGTTGAAGGTCTGCTGGCCAGTGCTTTTCAGTTTCAGCTTTTCGATGGTCTGCAAATATTCGCAGTCCAGAAAGGTATTGAGAAACCCGTTAGACAGACCACCGCGGAAATCGCACACCCCGATCCCGGTAAACCAGCTTCTGGCAAAAGTGCCCACAAAGCTATTCGCTTGGGAGAAGTCCAGCACCACGCCGTTTTTGGTCAGTATTGTCCGCAGATCCTTCCGCACGCGACTGTCAGCGAACATACTATTGGCGTACTCAACAGGGCGAATGTCGTATTTCGGGTCGAAACGGTCGCCTTCCCACCAGCTTCCGTAAAACGCACAGTTGTAGGCTGTCCGCTTGCCCTTTTGCTGGTAGACATCCCAGAAGGTGTCCACATCCACGGTGACGTCAATATCACCGGTGCAGTATTTCCCCGCCGTTTTCAGGGTGGTCGTGCCGTTTTTCGTAATGGGTATCTGCATCACTCCACCTCCCCGTTGTAGACCGGCAGGGCGTCAATGACCGTCCGCCAGCCCTGTGCCACGCCGTTTTTGATGTACTGGACGTACTGGTCGCCCACCTCGTCAAACAGGACGATATAGCCGTAAGTGCCCTGGGGGGAGCTGGGCTGATAATCATACTCTGAATTGTTGTTGGTCAGGTGGACGAAACCACGGAAAGAGGAATTGACCGGGCTGACCGGATTGTCGGGACAGCCCCGCTGGACATAGGCGGTATAGAAACCGCAGTCCGGCAGTTCCATCACAGCCTGCACAATGGACTTCCCCTCGGTCTTCTTCAGGGAAATACCGAACTGCCCGGAGGCAAGGGGCATCCTTTGGGCAAAGCCACTTGCCAGAGCCACGGTGTCCGTCAGCTCCCCGTGGGTGCAGAAATCCTCCTCCACCAGTTCCGTCATAGACAGATCGCTGATGACCATGTAGGGGCTGTCGTTGACCCGTCTGCCGTACAGGGTCAGGACGGTATGGGAGTAATCGGTGAATCTGCCCTC
>JAZSAW010000108.1:0-5873 GCA_045602105.1 Candidatus Avilachnospira sp. | reverse complement strand
CTCCGTGCTTCAGCTCCTGCGCCTGGTCTTGCTGACTCGAAACCGCCGGGATTGATATAAATAAAGAGATGCCCACCAAATAAAAAACCATCCCTTTCGGGATGGTTTTTGTTTGGTGGACGATAACGTACTCGAACCGCTGTCCCTTCGCTCGTCAAGCGAATGCTCTACCAGCTGAGCTAATCGTCCAGAAGCAAGAGTTATTATACATACCTCCGGACGAGTTGTCAAGCCTTTTTTGCGATTTTATCCGTGGACGATTCCCAGGCCCACCAATGCGCCTACAAACACGGCGAAAGCCGGGAGCTTTGATCGCCACATGAGGATGGATTCCGGCAGAAGCTCTCCAAAGGACACATACAGCATCGCGCCACTGGCAAAGCTTAGTGACAGCGCCAGCATCAGGGGGTCAAGCGTCCCAAGGAAGTAGCCCAGGATCGCACCCAGAACGGTGGGGATGCCGGTCAGGGCAGTGAGCAGGGCGGCCTTACCCCGCTTCATACCACCGGAAATGAGAGGGACGGCAACGGCCATGCCCTCCGGAATATCGTGCAGACCAATGACGATGGCCATAGCCAGACCGCTGGCAGAGGCCGTATCTACCGCATAGGAAGCGCCGATGACCATGCCCTCAGGGACGTTGTGCAGGGCGATGGCGCAGGCCATCACCACACCGGCCACAAAAAGTTGAGCAGGATTGCCCGCTTTTCGGTGGACTTCCAGATGCTTGGCGTGAATCAGCTCACCCAAATCATCGGCGGTCTTGGGGTGTTGGTCATCGATATGGGGCACTTCATGGTCTGTGCCCCGGTCAATGAGATAGTTGAGCCCAAGGACGACCAGATAGCCGGCCAGTGTGCCCAAAATCGCAACAGTCACGCCGGAACTGACCACGGCTTCGGGAATCAGGTCAAAAAAGGAGATAGCCAGCATGACGCCTGCGGCAAAGCTCAGCAGAAGGCTGACGCTCTTTTCCGAGTTCCGGCGCAGGACTGCTCCAAGGATACCACCCAGCGCCGTTCCGCCAATGCCGGACAGGGAGGCGACCAGAATGATCCAACCCAGCATAGCTCAGCCTCCTCAGATGATGAAATCCACTGCCCCACGGCTTTCCCGGATGGACTTGCAAAGCTGGGAAACAGCCACATGGCGGGGGTCGTTTTTATATCGCTCCAAGGCGTCAAAATCCGCAAAATCCGCGATCAGGCAGGCGTCGTAATTGTTGCCCTCTTTGGCGTTGACGCCGATCTCCATACGGAGGATTTCCGGGATCACCCCATCGAGAGCCTGAAGCCCGCTGAGAAATTCCTGCATTTTTTCTTCCTCACCCTGACGGAATTTCCACATAATCACATGACGAATCATATCCTGTCCTCCTTGATTTTTCTCTTAGTATACCACGGCAAATACCAAACTGACAAGACAAAACCGCTTCCTGCCGGAAGCGGTTTTGTCTTATCCATTTGTGGGGTCGTAATTCTTGCCGAACTGCAGATTGGTAAATTTAATGGTGTTGCCGTCGGCGTGGGAAACACTGCCTTCCTCAGTGACCTGTCCGTCCATCATCCGGGAGAGGTTTTCCTGAATCTCTCTGGCAATGTCTTCGGGGGTCTCCGTGGAAGAAGCCTGCTCATCGTAGTTGAAGGGCTTCTGCCGGGGGGGCTGGGGCACATCCTCCAGAGTCAGATCTCTGGATTTCAGGCTTTCCAGCAGGTCAAGATGACCCTTAATATCCCGCTCTACCAGCTCAATAAAGCTCAGGGCAGTCTGCTTGGCGCAGTTGATGCGCTGAGTCTCCTCGGCTTCTACCTGAGCCACCTGCGCGGAAACGGCGGGGGAGGACTGCGCCTCACTCATGATCCGGGCGCACTTCTTCTCGGCCTCTGCCACCATGGCGTCAGCGGTCTGCTGGGCGGAGAGCAGAGCCTTACGCATGGTCTGCTCCTGACTGCGGTACTCCTCCAGCTTTTCCACAAGGACCTTCATTTTGCTCTTGAGGACGGCGTTTTCCTTATACAGGGTGATATAATCCTCCGTCAAAGGCTCCAGAAACTCGTCCACGGTGGCCATATCGTAACCGCCAAAGACGGCCTTGACAAAGGTCTTTTCCTGAATTTCCTGCGGTGTAAACATTCTGGCTTACCTCCCGATCACAGATACAGACCGCTGTTTTCCAGCTCGTCGATCAAATCGCCCACAATGTCCATGTTGTAGGGGGTGATGATATAGGTGGAAATGGCGATCTTTTTGATCTTGCCATCCAGAGCATAGGCACAGCCGGAGAGGAAATCCACCAGACGGCGGGAAATATCCTTGTTGGTGGCCTCCAGATTGAGGACAACGGCGTGGCGGTTACGCAGATGCTCTGCGATCTCGGAAACATTGTCGAAGCGGTCAGGCTTCACCAGCACCACCTGCATCTGGGCAGTGGCGTTGATGTTGACCACCTTGCTGTCGGTGGTACGGCGACCAAGGCTCACCCGGGGTGTACTGCGCTCTTCTTCCAGCACATCGTCAAAAGCGGAAGCGGAAGGGCGGGGGGCAGTGCGGGGAGCGGAACTGGCGCGGGACGCTCTGGGGCGTTCCTCCAGGTCAAAATCATCATCAAAATCGTCTTCATCCTCGGCGTAAGGACGTGCGAGCTTCCTGAGTTCATCCATAAATCCCATAATGTCTGTTCCTCCAAAATGATCGTTCCGTTCAATAATTTCGCGCACCAAAAATGGCAGTACCCACACGGATCATGGTGCTGCCCTGCGCAATGGCATCTGCAAAATCGTCGCTCATGCCCATAGATAGGCATGCCATAGTTACATTATCGTATTTTTTTGCCTCTATGTCAACAGAAAGCTGACGCATTTGTGCAAAATACTTGGAATTTCCATTGGATTCGACGGAAATCGGAGGGATAGCCATGAGCCCGCAAAGGTGGCAATGGGGGAAAAGGGACATTTGGGAGGCGGTTTCCATGGCCTCGGCGGGGGTGTAGCCGGATTTGCTGGCTTCATTTCCAATGTTGACCTCCAGCAAAATCTTCTGGACGATGCCCAGCTTTTCCGCCTGCTTTTCGATGCAGGCCAGAAGCTCCGGCCTGTCCACAGACTGAATCAGCTCCACCTTGCCCACTACCTGCTTGACCTTGTTGGTCTGCAAATGGCCAATAAAGTGGACGGGCTTGCCGTCATAAGCCCCCAGAGGAAGCTTTTGCATCAGCTCCTGCACCCGGTTTTCTCCACAGCAGTCTACCCCGGCTTCCACCGCGGTTTTGACGGCCTGCGCATCGTTCATTTTGGTGGCGGCGCACAGGAGGATCTCCCGGGGATCTCTGCCGGCCTGACGGGCGGCGTCATCCATCTGCGCCCGGATACGGGCAATATTTTCCCGGATATGGGTCATGTCAGCGGACCACCTTTCCATCATAGAGGTTTTTGCTGCCTACGATGATCTCATCGCCCAGCCAGAGGTTTTTGGTGGACGTCCTGTCCTGCTCCACCACATAGCTCTCACCGTTGTCATAGAGAATGGAAATGGGCTTCCAGACGGCGGTACTGCCCTCCAGAACATAGACGCCACTTTCCATAGCCTCATTGACCCGGATGGCCTCCTTGGGGACACGCAGACCCCGGTAAGAGGTAAAGACGATGTCTGCCGACTGCTGGCGCAGGAGGGTGACGTCCTGCATAAAGCTGTCGCAGGACAAGACCAGCAGGCGGGCGCCGTCCTCATCTTCGCCCAGCCGGTCAACGGTCATCATGATCTCACCGTAAAGGTCAGAGGCAAAGTTCACGGGCACTTCATCGCCTACCTCCACGTCCAGCGTCTGGGCGGTGGGGACTTGGGTCACATAGTACCAGGTGATGCCGGAGATCAGCCGACCTACGGCGTCATCGGGAGCCTGACGGGGCTGAAGCTCACCGAATTGGGACAGGGTCATGGTCTGCAGACTTTCCGGAGTCAGGATGTCCTCATAGCCATCCACTGTGCCGGAGAAGTATCCGCTCTGGTTGGCGGCAACGGTCATGGTGTCGCCGGAGGCCTCCTGTCGCAGAGCCTCCAGCTTGTCCTCCAGCTCCTGAGAGCGGGCGTCCATGGCCTGATTGTCCTCTGCCGAGGACATCCGGCGCAGAACAAGACCCTTCAGGGCGGGAGAGCGGTCTGTGGCGGAATTGAAGTCCCGCCGGGCGATATATTTGCTCATGGTCAGAAGCTGGGACTGAATCTCCGTATCCAGCATAGCCTGATCCGCCGTATCCGCGGAGTAGGAATTGGCGTACTGAAGCTGAGCAAGCTGACTTTCCAGCTCCTCCATCTGCTTCTGCCGGGACTGGGCGTCATCGTTGCGGTAGCCGGTGGCGATGGTCTGACCTCTGGCCACCCGCTCACCCTCGGAAATGACCATGGTGGTGATGCCGTAGTGGGAGCGAATCACCTGCTCGTCCCGCACCACAAAGCCGGTGGTGTAACTGCCTGTACCGGCTTCATAGATAATGGCGGAGGCGGTGGTCATGGGGGAGTAGACGGAAGAAAATACAGAATAGCCGAAATAGCAGACAACTGCCGTCAGGAAGAGCCACAGTATGATCTTTGTATATGTATTGCCCTGTTTCATGAAGCCTCCCTGCCACGGCTGTCTCCTATTCTCCCGGACGCACAGGCTCTGCGGGCTGAATGGTGGAGATGGCGTGTTTGTAAATGAGATTTTGTCGGGTGTCCGACAGGATGAGAACGGCAAACTGGTCAAAGCTGAGGATGGTGCCTCGCATTTGGAAGCCGTTCATGAGAAATACGGTCACGGGCGTCCTGTCCCGCCGTGCCTGATTGAGAAAGCGGTCCTGTAGGTTTTCTGGTCTTGTCATGGGTAGCACTCCTTTTTCTTTTGGTCTACCCATTATATTAGCCATTTTCCATGGCAAATGCTGTCGGAGTGTGTCACAGACCCTGTAAATGGGTCATGGCTTCGCTCAGGATGGCGGAGAACGGCGTATCCTCCCGGCGGATGAGCCAGTGGATGTCCTTGTTCCGGCGAAACCAGGTCAGCTGACGCTTGGCGTAACGCCGGCTCTCCTGCTGGATCTTGGCAATGGCCTGCTCCATGGAATATTCCCCCCGCAGAGCCGCCATAGGCTCTTTGTAACCAATGGCCTGTAAACTGGTGGCCGTAGGGGGCACGCCCTCATCCAGCAAAGTGCGAATCTCCTGCTCCAGCCCCTGCTCCATCATCACTTCCACCCGGCGGTCAATGCGCCGGTACAGGACTTCCCGGTCTGCAAAATCCAGCCCCAGCCAAGTGGGGGAATACTTGGGGGGTATAGCCTGCGTCTCCAGATTGTGCTGGGTGATGGTCTTTCCGGTCTCCAGATAGACCTCTGCCGCCCGGATGATGCGCCGGGCATCGGCGGGGTGCAGACGAAGGGCACTTTCCGGGTCAAACTCCCGGAGCATGGCAATGACGGCTTCAATGCCCTTGGTTTGGGCAAGCTCCTCCAGCTCCTGCCGTCTGCCGGTCTGGGGGAAGGGGGCAAAGCTCCGTCCGGCCATGAGGCTGTCCACATACAGCCCCGTACCGCCACAGACGATGCAGGTCTTGCCCCGATGGAGAATGTCCTGCAAAATGGGGTCTGCCATTTCTACGTATAGACCTACAGAAAAAGGCTCGTGAGGCTCCAACACATCGATCATGTGGTGGACGATGCCCTGCTTTTCCTCCTCGGTGGGCTTGGCAGTGCCTATATCCATCCGCCGGTAAAGCTGCATGGAATCGCAGGAAAGGACTTCTCCGTCCAGCACTTTTGCCAGTGCCACAGCCAGCTGGGTCTTGCCGGAGGCTGTAGGACCAACCACACAGAGAATGTTGTTCATAAAAGCTCCTTGTC
>JAZSAW010000107.1:0-6909 GCA_045602105.1 Candidatus Avilachnospira sp. | reverse complement strand
TGCCCACTACCTTGTGCGAGATCTTCCTGTCCGAGGTGTTCAAGAAAAACTCCATCGACTCTCTGGATCAGGAGACCCTGTTCACCATCAACAAGTTCTTTGAGAACAACCTCAATGTGTCCGAAACCTCCCGAAAGCTCTTCGTCCACAGAAATACGCTGGTCTACCGGCTGGAGAAGATCAAAAAGCTCACAGGTCTGGACCTGCGGGAGTTTGACCATGCCATCATTTTCAAGGTGGCTCTGATGGTCAAAAAATACCTTGCGTCCCGGGAAAACCGTCTGATCTGACGGCCCGGAAGAACCGGAGAATGATATGATAGAATTTAGAAATGTGACCAAGGTCTACGAGCCCGGCACCCGTGCCCTCAACGATGTTTCGTTGAAGATCGAGGACGGCGAGTTCGTGTTCCTGGTAGGGCCTTCCGGCTCTGGTAAATCCACCATCATCAAGATTTTGACAGCGGAGCTGATGCCGTCTTCCGGCAGTGTCTTTGTCAACGGCTTTACTCTGGAGAAGATTCGTCGCAGTGCCGTGCCGTATATGCGCCGTACTCTGGGCGTTATTTTCCAGGACTTCCGCCTGATCGAAAATAAAAGCGTCTATGATAACGTAGCCTTTGCCATGCGGGTCATCGGCGCATCGGAAAATGAGATCAAGAAGCGTGTGCCTTATGTGCTGGAGCTTGTTGGTCTGGAAAACAAGAGCCGTCGTCTGCCCCATGAAATGTCCGGCGGTGAACAGCAGCGTGTGGCCATTGCTCGTGCTCTGGTCAACAACCCCAATATGATCATTGCCGATGAGCCTACAGGCAATCTGGATCCTGCCCGTTCTCTGGAGATCATGATGCTCCTTGAGCAGATCAATGCTCTGGGCACTACGGTCATGGTCGTTACCCACGAGAAAGAACTGGTCGACCGGTTCACCAAGCGGGTCATTGCCATCGACGAGGGACAGATCATCAGCGACGGAATGGATGGATACTACGCTTATGAAGAAGAATAATATCGGTTACTTACTGCGGGAAGGCATCCGTGGCGTATTTCTCCATGGCTTCATGTCCTTTGCCGCCATCTGGGTCACTGTGGCGTGCCTGCTGATCATGGGCACCTTTGGCCTGGTGCTGTTTAATCTGAATGAAATGATCGTGGAGCTGGAGCAGGATAATGAGGTGCTGGTCTATATCGACGAGACCTATTCCGAGGCGGAAGCCAAAAGCGTCGGCTCTCAGATCAATATGATCACCAATGTCCATAATGCTCGCTTTGTGTCCAGAGAGCAGGCTCTTGCGGATTTTGTGGAAGAACAGCATGACGAAGCACTGTTTGCCGGGCTGGAGGCTTCCACTTTCCGGGATCGCTTTGTGGTATCCATGGAAGATAACCGCATTATGCGCCAGACCTGTGACGATCTGGAGCAGATCAAGGGCGTGGCGGATGTTGTCGCCCATTATGAGATCTCCGAGGGCTTCCAGACCATTCAGGAGATTCTCAATATGGCAGCCGCTGTGATCATCATTGTCCTGTTTGTGGTGTCCATGCTGATCATCTCCAACACGGTCAAGCTGGCCATGTATGACCGTAAGGAAGAGATCGCCATTATGAAAATGGTCGGCGCCACCAATGGCTTTATTCGTTGGCCTTTTGTGGTGGAGGGCTTTATTCTGGGCGTGGTTGCAGCCTTGCTTGCCTTCTTCCTGCAGTGGGGTCTTTACAACTTCCTGGTGGCGCAGATCACCGGAATGGACACCCTGCAACTGTTCCCCATGGTCCCCTTTGTGGAAGTAATCGAGCTGGTGGCTGTCTGCTATGCAGTAGTCGGCTTCGTCGTCGGTGTGTTCGGCAGCTTGCTGTCTATCCGTAAGTTCCTGCAGGTGTGACCCCGTATCAAAGGAGTATCCCATGAACCAAACCAAACAACCTAAAGATAAACGCAAGGCCATGATCCGTCTGGTCTGCCTGATTTTGTGCCTGCTGATGGTAGTCGGTCCGCTGACTTCGGCTTTGCTGACTATGGCTTCGGCAGCCACCTCGTCCCAGCTGAAAAAAGAGCTGGATACCTTGAAAAATCAGGCGCAGGAGATCATCAACCAGGGCATTGCCCTGCAAAAGCAGTTGGATGCCAACTCGGAAAAGACCCAGACGACCATCGACCAAAAGTCTGCTATCGACCAGCAGATCTCCATCACCGAGGCAGAGATTCAGAATGCCAATGCGCAGATTCAGCAGTATAGCCTGCTGATCGCGGAAAAGCAGTCGGAACTGGAAAATGCTATGGAAGAGCAGGAGGAACTGAATCGCAAGTATCAGGCCCGACTGAGAGCCATGGAGGAGACCGGCTCTATTTCCTACTGGTCCATCCTGTTCAAAGCCAGCAGTTTCTCTGACCTGCTCAGCCGGATCGACAGTATTCGGGAAGTGGCGGAGTCCGATCAGCGGATGCTGGAGGAACTGGAGAAGATCGCAGATACCATTGCCGAGGAACGCTCGGAAATGGAGGCCGAACTGGCCGCACAGGAGGAGACCAAGACTCTGTTGGCAGAGAAGGAAGAGACCCTTGTGACCCAGCGTCAGGAAGCGGATAAGCTCCTGAAGCAGCTGAAGATCGAATCCGATAAACTGTCTGAAGAATTTCTGGCCAACGAGGCAGCCGAGGCTGCCGCCCGGGAAGAGGCCATGCGTAAGCAGTTGGAGTATGAAGCCCAGCTCTCTAAAGAGCAGGCAGCTGCCCTGGCTCAGCAGAATAAAAATAATGTAGCAGGTGGCGGAAATGTGACACCCGGCACATCGGGCTTCAGCAGACCTCTGGATTACCTGACTGTTACCTGTGCCTATGGCTGGCGTATCCATCCCATCTATGGAGACCGCCGTTTCCATACCGGTGTTGATTTTGGTATGCCTCAGGGCAGTCCCATCTATGCCATTGCCGCCGGCTCGGTGACATCGGCCTACTACAATACGGCCAACGGCTACATGGTGACCATCGCCCACGGCAATGGCTATGGCAGTCTTTACGGTCATATGACCCATTATGTGGTGTCCGCCGGCGACTATGTGACGCAAGGCCAGATCATTGGCTATGTCGGCTCTACCGGCTGGTCCACAGGACCTCACTTGCATTTTGAGATCCATGTCAATGGCAACACGGTCAATCCAATGGAGTACGTCGGATAAGAATGTAAAACCAACATAGGGAACAGGGGATCAGCCTGATGGCGCGCCCTGTTCCCTGTGGTGCTTCATGGCCGATTCTCGGTCTTCTGCGAAAAGCTCTTGACACGGACGGCAGAGTTTGTCTATAATAAGGCACTGAAAACGGATACCCAAAAATCGGAAGGATGGATTTTTTGTGGCGAAAGAATTTAAGATCACCAGCGCACGGCTCAAAGAGCTGGAAGAGGAACTGAATTACCTCAAGACCACCCGGGAAAAGGAAGTTGCGGAGCAGATCAAGGAAGCCCGCTCCTTTGGCGACCTGTCGGAGAACAGCGAATATGACGAAGCCAAGAACGAGCAGGCGAAGCTCTATGGCCGAATTGCAGAGGTGGAGAATATTCTCGCCAATGCGGTGATCATTGAGGAAAACGATGAGCCTGCAGACCATGTGGGTCTGGGAAGCGTTGTCCGGGTCCTGGATCTGGAGACCGAGGAAGAGGAAGTGTATACCATCGTGGGCTCTCAGGAAGCTGACCCCATGAACTACCGCATTTCCGATGATTCTCCCTTTGGTCGCGCCATGACCGGCAAGACTGCCGGAGATGAAGTGGAAGTGGAAGCGCCGGTGGGCATGCTGAAGTTCCGTATTCTGAAAGTAGAAAAATAAACCGGCAAAGAGGCATAGGCTATCTATGCCTCTTTCTTTCGTGGAGGAAGAGCCTATGAGACCCTGTCCGGAGCGTGAGCGCATCACCAGCCGGAAAAATCCTCTGATACAGCACGTGCGCAAACTGCTTAGCAGTCGCAGTTATCGCCAGCAGTGCGGAGAATTTGTGGCGGACGGAGTAAAGCTTCTGGAAGAAGCGATCAGATGGTCGCCGGAGACCCTGAATACAGTTCTGGTCACGGCGACCGTGGAACTCCGTGAACTGCCGGAACACGTGCGTTTGGTTGAGATACCCGGTGACATTATGGCACAGGTATCTCCCATGGAGGCTCCCCAAGGGGCTTTGTTTGTCTGTCAGATACCCGGGATGTGTACCCCTGAGGCGGAACGCTTTCTGATTCTGGATGGTATACAGGACCCCGGTAACCTGGGTACGATCCTGCGGACGGCGGACGCCCTGCAGACGCAGGTCGTCCTGACACCCGGCTGTGCCGATGCCTTTAATCACAAGACTGTCCGGGCCAGTATGGGCGCAGTGTTTCGCCGTACCCCCTGTTTTGCCGAGCAGGAGGAGATCGTCCGCCTGTGCAGAGAAAAGGCGATACCCTTGTATGTGACAGCTCTGACCGACCGGGCGGAGGATATTCGACAGGCAGAGCTGAAGCGGTCAGCAGTGGTGATCGGCAGTGAGGGCAGGGGAGTTGGAGCGTTTTTCCTGTCCCAGGCAGACAAGGAGCTGATCATCCCTATGGACAGCCGATGCGAATCTCTCAATGCCGCCATAGCGGCGTCCATCGTTTTGTGGGAAATGTATCGGCAATAAGGGCAGAAGGAGGGTAGCAATGTGCTGAAATATTGGTTGTGGCTGGCTACCCGCAAGGGTCTGGGTGCCCGTGGTGCTTATCTGGTCGCCCGTTACTTCCCCACGCCGGAGGTTGCATATTTTGCTGACCCCAAAGAATACAAAAATATCGGCGGTCTGCGTAATCCCGCACCTCTTTTGGATAAAGATCTGAGCAGACCTGAGGAGATACTCAGAACTTGCTATGATAAGGGAATATATATCATCACCTTGCAAGATGCCGCCTATCCCAATCGCCTGCGGGCTACGGAGGATGCACCGGTGGTGCTGTATTGCCGTGGCGTTGTCCCTGATTTGAACGGCCCGGCTATCGGTGTTGTAGGCACACGGCGGGCGTCCCTGTATGGCCTGAATCAGGCTCGTCGGATGGGCTACGGCCTGTCTCATTGCGGATGTATTCTTGTGTCCGGTGGCGCAAAAGGTATTGATGCCGAGGCTATGCGCGGCGCGCTTCTGGGCGGAAGTCCTGTTGTAGCGGTCATGGGTTGCGGCGTGGATGTGCCTTATCCCCGGGAGAATAAGTCGCTCTTGCAGGATGTAGCGGAGCATGGCTGTATTCTCAGTGAGTATCCGCCCGGTACACCGCCCTTATCTGAGCATTTTCCTGTGCGTAACCGCATCATCAGTGGGCTCAGTCTGGGTGTGCTTGTGGTGGAGTGTCCGGAAAGAAGTGGCGCGCAAATCACAGCCCGCCGGGCTCTGGATCAGGGTCGGGATGTCTTTGCTTTGCCTGCCAATGTGGGTCAGGCAACCGGGGAGGGAAATCTCCACCTGCTCCGGGATGGCGCTATACTTGTGCGGGATGCGTGGGACATTTTGCAGGAATATGTGGGTCTGTATCCGGATACCCTCAAATTACGGCAACAGAAGGATTTTGATGAAGAAACTGCTTGTGCGCAAGCACCGCAGGAGGAGCCTGCTCCTGCAAAAAAACTCATTGACAAGGCCGAAGACAGGTCTTATATTGATGCAAAGAACAATTGGGAAGCTCTCGACCCTGAACAGCGACAGCTGATGGAATTGCTGTCGGGAGGCGCTGTCCCTGTGGATACCCTTGCGGAAGCCATGCAACGCCCGCCGGGGATTGTTTTGGCGCAGTTGACCCTCTTGGAGGTAAAGGGACTGATCCGGCGTGCGCCCGGAGGAAAGTTCACCGTAGCGGAAAATTAGCTGATCGAAGGAGCATGGATATGCCAAAGGCAAAAACCAGTCTGGTCATTGTTGAGTCGCCTTCCAAGGCAAAGACTATCGGAAAATATCTGGGCAGTGAGTATCAGGTCAAGGCCTGTATGGGACACCTGCGGGATCTGCCCAAAAGCACCATGGGTGTTGATCTGGAGCATGATTTTGAGCCGGTCTATCAGCCCGTAAAGGGCAAGGAAGATATTATCGGCGATTTGAAGAAAAGCGCTAAAAACAGCGATAAGATCTTTCTGGCAACTGACCCTGACCGTGAGGGCGAAGCCATCTCCTGGCATTTGCAGGCTCTACTGGGGATTCCCGATGAGCAGGTCAACCGGGTCACCTTTAATGAGATCACCAAAGGCGTGGTGACGAAGGCCATCAGTCAGCCCAGACCCATCGATCAGGATCTGGTGGATGCCCAGCAGGCACGGCGGATATTGGACCGCATCGTGGGTTATCAGCTGTCGCCTCTGCTGTGGAAAAAGGTCCGTCGGGGACTTTCTGCCGGACGTGTGCAGTCTGTGGCGACCCGACTGGTGGTTGACCGGGAAAATGAGATCAGGGACTTTGTTCCTCAGGAATACTGGACCATCGATGTGGAGCTTGACCGGGTAGGAAAGCCCGGAAGCTTCAAGGCTCGCTATTACGGCTCTCCAAAAAAGCGGGAGCTGACCAGTGAAAAAGAAGTCTCGGATATTCTGGCACAGCTGGAGAACAAGCCTTTCCGGGTGCACAGTGTCAAGCGCACGGATAAAAAACGCTCTCCCGCACCGCCCTTTATCACATCCACCCTCCAGCAGGAGGCTTCCCGGAAGCTGGGTATGACTCCTAAGCGCACCATGGCTCTGGCACAACAGCTTTATGAAGGCATTGAGATCACAGGGATCGGTGCTGTAGGTCTGATCACCTATATGCGTACGGATTCTCTGCGCATCTCTGAAGAAGCGCTGGCAGCAACCAAGGAGTTTATCCTGGGGCGTTACGGTAAGGACTACTATCCCGCTCAGACCCATCGCTATAAGGCCAAGGCCACCGCACAG
>JAZSAW010000106.1:0-2213 GCA_045602105.1 Candidatus Avilachnospira sp. | reverse complement strand
CGCCTTGCAGATGCAAGGCGGGGTTTTCCCCTTGTATGTACGTATCTGAATAGAACTCGTAGGCCCAGTGATTCTCTTGTAGGGCGACAGCCGGTCGCCGTCTAAAACTACGACATTTTGTGAAGCTTGGCTTTGCCAAGTGAAGTTGTGCTTTGCGGCACAGTGAAGTTTTGTGTCTTACACAAAGTGAAGTTAACTGTGCCACTCATGCCCGCAGGCACTTCACGAGCAAAGCTCGCTTCACACACCGATGGTGTACTTCACGTGCCGTAAGGCACACTTAACTCAAAAAACACGCTATTGCCTGATAGGCAATAGCGTGTTTTTTGTGGCGGAGTGGGAGGGATTTGCGTTTCTGCGGAAAAGCCACGCCGGTTGCAACGTGCCACCGGCACGTTGCCAAGAGCCGGCTTTCAAATCCCTCCCGGACAAAAAATAAGGCATCCACTTATGGAAGCCTCATTTTTTCTGGCGGAGTGGGAGGGATTTGAACCCTCGCGCGCTGTTTACACGCCTACTCCCTTAGCAGGGGAGCCCCTTCGGCCTCTTGGGTACCACTCCATATTATATTGTATAGAGAAGTTGGCGGAGAGAGTGGGATTCGAACCCACGGCACATTGCTGTGTCACTGGTTTTCAAGACCAGCTCCTTAAACCGCTCGGACATCTCTCCGAATACCCGATGATTATACTATATCAAGCAATCCTTGTCAATGGGAAATTTGTCTGCACATCGCCGTTTCTCGATGTTGGGGCGGATATCATCCGCCCCCTATTATTTCCGCTTTCCCACAAAATCCGTGGGGTTTTGTCCGGTCTGCTTCATGAACGCCTGATAAAATCCCGCGTAAGAACCAAAACCGCAATCCACAGCCACCCGACTGGGGGGGACATTCTCTGCCAGCAGAGCCTTGGCCAGTACGATACGCTTGCCCAATATATAATTGTGTATGGTGGTCTGGGTGTAGGCCTTAAACAGCCGTTGCAGATGCACCTTGCTGATGTAAAAATGGTTGGCGATATGTTCCAGAGAGATTTGTTCGGTGAAATGAGCATTGATGTACCGGATGATCTCCTGATGGAGCTGAGGGTGCGCCTGATTTTCAGGCAGGGCAGGGGTGTTTCGCTGAAATTGCAGCAGCAGGAGAGTGCACAGGCAGTCCCGCTCCAGCAGACAGGCAGGGGAGTTGTCCAGCTCAAACAGCCGTCGCAGGATATACCCCAGCTGGCGGTGCTCCTCTTTGTCTCTGCTCAGGCGCAAGGCCATTTTCTCCTGATAGGCGGTTTTGTCCAGACCGGCAGTCAGGCGGTTAAAGTAATCTCTGGACAGGGACAGCACCACCCGGTCGTGGGACTGTTCTTTTTCGTCCACCGCCATTCTGTGCAGGGTATGCGGGGGAATAAACAGCAGATCGCCTACCTGCAGGGGATAGGTGGCATCCTCAAAATGGTAACGGACGTTTCCGCTGATGAAATAGTTGATCTCATACACATCGTGAGCGAGGAAATTCTTTTGCTGAAAATGTTCCCCGGAGCTTTGTCTGAGGAGAAAATGCCGGTCATTGCTCGGCGCGTATCTGGAAGATTCCATAGGAATACCCTCCCGAACGTCGAATTTCGGAGTCACCGCATTCCGGCAGATGGAGCAGGCGGTATCCGTGGTACACTTACATAATACGTTATTTTTTCTAATAAATCAATTGTTATTTTATATTTACTTGTAAAAAATTACCTGTATAATAGACGTGAATAGTATTGCGCAGACCTATACTCTGCTATTCATATCAAAATAGGAGGAAAAGAAAAATGCAAACACGAACCAAAGAAACTGGAACGTGCAAAAGACTGCTTGCACTCATGCTGACCCTGTGCATGGTCTTTAGTATGTTCCCCGCTGTGGTCCATGCTGAAGAAGCTGAAGCTGCTGAGTACATCAACTTGGTTGGCTCCGGCGACTTTGAAAGTGGACACGATGGATGGACAGCCCCTGGCGATACATCCAAGCAGATTGTGACCGATGTGTATCACACCGGCGCACAGTCTATGAAGAGCTATAAACCCAGCTATAATGGCCTGAAATTAAAATCCGGGTCCTATTATAAGCTCACCTTCTGGATGAAAACAAATGCCAATTCCGGTACGATCACCTTGGCTGACTATGATTCCGAAGGAAATGCTCTGACAACTCCCTATTCTCTGAATTCCTACCTCACT
>JAZSAW010000105.1:0-3434 GCA_045602105.1 Candidatus Avilachnospira sp. | reverse complement strand
ACCAGACGGTCTATCTGAATCTGTCCGGCACCGATAGAGCGGAGATCTACGCGGCGGAAAACCTCAGCTTCATCCAGCCCGTGATTCAGGCAATTCAGTCCAGCGCCGGCGGATTGGTGGAATACCTGTCCTGAGGGACTGATAGAATGTTAAAGGGCTTCCAAAATTGATATGGAGGGGGCGGCCTGTGGCCGCCGGGAGGCAATGGCCCCCGGTGGGCAGTGCGCGCCCCCTGATGTATTTACCGGGAAAGGAACTGTCCATGGCAAGAAAATCTCTGTTCAAAAAGAAAAGTCTCCGGCAGATGAGCTCCAGTGAGCGGGCAAACCGGACCATTCTTACCCGCACCATGATTCTCATGGTCCTGTGCGGGGTTTTGCTGTTTGTGCCCCTGATCGCTACCCTGTATAATCTGATGATCGTGGAGCATGACAAATACGAGGAGATGGCCATTGCCAACCAGACCCGGAAAACCACTCTGACGGCTTCCCGTGGCGTGATCTACGACCGGAACATGAATATTCTGGCTTCTTCGTCCACGGTGGAGACGATTTTCCTTGACCCCAATGCTCTGGTGAGAAGAGCGGAGGAGGAGGAAAAGAAACGGCAGGCCGGGAAAGAGTATAATGCCGCCGTGACGGTAGATTTTATTGCCCGGGGTCTGGGCGAGATCTTGGATGTTGAACCGGAATTTGTTCGCCAGCAGGCCGCGGATACCAAGTATTATTACAAGGTCATCAAGCGGAAAGTGCCGGAGGAAACTGCCCAGAAAGTAAGAGAATTCATTACCGAATACTCCCTGTCGGGCATCATCAATCTGGAGATGGATTCTCAGCGGTACTATCCCTATACCTCTCTGGCTGCCCAGATCATGGGCTTTGTCCGCTCGGACAATGTCGGTGCGGAAGGTCTGGAGGCCTATTATGACGGACAGCTTACGGGCAATGCCGGCGCGATCATCACCACCAAGGGCAACAACGGCTCGGAAATGCTCTATACCTATGAAAAATACTACGATGCCTCCGACGGCAATTCCCTTGTCCTGACACTGGATACCACGGTACAGCACTATCTGGAAAAAAATCTGGAAGAAGCTGTTGCCAAATACGATGTGCAAAACGGCGCGTTCGGTATCGTGATGAATGCCAATACCGGTGAAATATTGGGCATGGCGACTTTGGGCAGTTATGACCCCAACAACTATCTGGAGATCTATCAGGATGACCTGCGGGAGGAACTGGAAGATCTGTATCAGGATACCGTCCGCTTTGATGAGGACAGCCGGGCCTACAAAGAAGGTCTGGAGGAATACAACAAACAGGTGGCGGCGGCAAGACTGCTCCAGTGGAGAAACCGCTGTGTGTCCGACGGCTATGAGCCCGGCTCAGTCTTTAAGCTCATTACCCTGGCTGCCGGACTGGACTGTGGCGTAGTTACGGAAAACGACCATTTTGTCTGCAACGGCTTTGGTCATACCTATTATGGCCGTGAGCAACCGGTGGACTGCTGGAAGCACGGAGGCCACGGAGATGTGGACACCAAGCAGGCGCTGGCCGGCTCCTGTAACCCCTCTTTTGCCTCTATCGGTGTGCGTGTCGGCGGTGAGACCTTCTACGATTATGTGGAGGCTTTTGGCTTCCTTGATCAGACAGGCATCGACCTGCCCGGTGAGGCAAAGGGTCTGTTCTTTAACTACGGCAACTACACCAATCCGGATTCCACTGCATCCCTGATCTCGTCCTCCTTCGGTCAGACCTTCCGTATCACCCCCATCCAGATGGCTCGCGCGGTGGCGGCGGTGGTCAACGGCGGGTATCTCATGGAGCCCTATGTGGTGCGGGAAGTACAGGATGCCGATGGCAACACCATCGAAAGTCATGAGCCCACGGTGGTCCGTCAGGTCATCAGTGAGGAGACCTCCGCCACTATGCGGACCATGATGGAATATGTGGTCACCGACGGTACTGCCGGTAAGGGAAAAGTCCCCGGCTACCGGGTAGGCGGTAAGACCGGTACATCGGAAAAAATCGACGTGTTTGACGAAAATGGCGAGCGGACGGAGGATAAGATCTGCTCCTTTGTGGGTGTTGCACCCATTGACGATCCCCAGTATGTGGTGCTGGTGGCACTGGATTCTCCCAGTCGGGAGACCGGCCTGCTCATCGGCGGCGGCGCTATGGCCGCCCCTACGGTGGCTGGCGTCATGACGGACATCCTGCCTTATCTGGGTATCGATCCCGATGTTTCCGATGAAGACCTGAATCTGATCACCCTGTCTGTGCCTGATCTGTCCGGCATGACCGAGGCAGAGGCGGCGGCTACCCTGAGCGAAAAGAGCTTCACCTACCGCAAGGTAGGCGAGGGCGCAGTGGTCATGGATCAGATCCCCGCTGTGGGCGCGCTGATTCCCGGCAAGTCCGAGGTCATCTTGTACTTCAGTCAGGAAGCACCGGACAAGAAGGTAAAAGTGCCGGACTTCACCGGCATGACTCTGGTGGCAGCCAACAACTATGCCACCAGCGAGGGACTGTATATGCTCATTACCGGCGTCAATCAGGACGCGTACAACGTTGCCGCCACCTATCAGGATCCGGCGGCAGGAACGGAAGTGCCTCTGGGTACGACTGTCACAGTGGAATTCACGGACTTTGCGGCGCAGGACTGATCTGCAGGAGGATCACCATGAAACTAAGCGATGTGTTACAGGGTATCCCGGTACTGTCTGCTCAGGCAGATATGGAGCAGGAGATCACCGGCATTTGCCATGACTCCCGGAATGTGCGCCCCGGCGACCTGTTCGTGGCGGTCACAGGCTTTGCCACGGACGGACACAAGTATATCCCCATGGCGCAGGAAAAAGGCGCGGCGGTGGTGCTGTGTGAGCAAAAGCCGGAAACCGGAAGCTATGTGCAGGTGGCAGACAGCCGTCTGGCTCTGGCTCAGGTCAGTGCCAACTGGTTTGGTCATCCGGCAAAGAAGATGACCATGATCGGCGTTACCGGCACAAATGGCAAGACCACCAGCACCTATCTGCTCAAGCACATTCTGGAAGATGTGCTGGAGGCTAAGGTCGGTCTGGTGGGCACAATTCAGAATATGATCGGCGATCAAGTGCTGGACACAGAGCGCACCACCCCGGAAAGCTACGAGCTTCAGGAGCTTTTTGCCCGGATGGAGCAGGCGGGATGCACCCATGTGATCATGGAGGTGTCCTCCCATGCCCTGAGCCTGCATCGGGTAAACGGTATTCGGTTTGAAACCGGCGTGTTTACCAATCTGACTCAGGATCATCTGGATTTCCACAAGACCATGGAGGAATACCGCAAGGCCAAATCCCTGCTGTTTTCCCAGAGTGACCATGGCGCGGTCAATGCAGATGACCCGGCTGCACCGGCTATGCTGGCTGAGGCCAAGTGCCCTGTGCTGACCTATTC
>JAZSAW010000104.1:0-3643 GCA_045602105.1 Candidatus Avilachnospira sp. | reverse complement strand
CCATGCCGTGGGGCAGACCGAGAGCCTCGCCCACTACCCGGACTTCATCCTTATACAGGAGCTTCACAGGCTCGACCAGTTCCATCTTCATATCTTCCGGCAGACCGCCCACATTGTGGTGTGCCTTGACGCCGTCAGATTCCAGAATATCGGGATAGATCGTACCCTGCGCCAGGAAATCGATACCCTCCAGCTTGGAAGCTTCCTCATCAAAGACCTTGATGAACTCGCCACCGATGATCTTCCGCTTGCGCTCAGGCTCGGCCACACCGGCCAGCAGATCCAGAAAACGATCCGTAGCATCCACATAGATCAGGTTGGCATCCAGCTCCTTGCCAAACACCTCGATGACCTGCTCACTTTCGCCCTTACGCATAAGGCCGTGGTTGACATGGACGCAGACCAACTGCTTGCCGATGGCCTTAATGAGCAAAGCGGCGACGACAGAAGAATCCACTCCACCGGACAGGGCAAGAAGAACTTTCTTATCCCCTACCTGTGCACGGACGGCTTTGACCTGCTCGTCGATAAAGGCTTCCGCCAGAGGCAGGGTGGTGATTCTCTGCATGGTTTCCGGACGTTTGTTGCTGGACATAACTGATACCTCCCAGAAAATTCGGTTGCGAAGTTCCGCAAAAAAAATACGGCATTTCTTGTTTTTAAGGATAGCACAGGCACTGCTGTATTGCAAGATTTTTTTCGTCAGAAACCACGAGAAATCTACGGCAGTTCTGTATGATTTCAACAGTGATTTATCCCCGTTTCCGAAAGGCCAGATACCCTTCCAAAATCAGGCTGGCCGCCACGGCATCCACGGTTTCCTTTCGCTTCTTGCCACGGACATTATTCTGTGATAAAATGCGGTGGGCGTCCACTGTGGTGCGCCGTTCATCCCACATGACCGGCTTCATGCCAAGGGTCTGCTCCAGCACATCGGCAAAGGCCAAATACAGCTCCGCCCGAGGTCCTGCGCTTCCGTCCATATTCCGGGGAAAGCCCAGCACCAGTTCTTCCACCTGATGGGTGCGGACAAGCTCCCCAATGGCAGACGCCACCTTTTCCGGTGTATAGGCGTGAATCACCGTGGTAAAGCCCGCCAGCATCCCAAGGGCATCGGATATGGCGATTCCCGTTCTGGCATCGCCGTAATCAATAGCCATGATCTTCATTGTGTTCGCTCCTGTATTTATATAGTATATACATAGTATCACACTTCCATAAAAACAGGCAAATTTTTTTCAAAAAAACGAAAATAATGGTTGACCGCGTAGAATCCCTATGGTAGAATATTCGTACCTGTGAAAAAGGGGTTCTTTTTTTGCGCCCATTTTTCTACTCCGGATGGATACCAGTGTAGTTTCGGTATCCGCTAAATTTGACTAGGCCGGGGGATATACAGGGAGGCAAATAAGGAGGTGCCGATAATGCGCGTAAAAGTGACTCTGAGATGCTCTGAGTGCAAGCAAAGAAACTACAACAGCATGAAAAACAAGAAGAATGACCCTGATCGTCTCGAAATGAAGAAGTATTGCAGATTCTGCAAGAAGCACACTGTCCACAACGAGACGAAGTAAGGCATTGTCCAAGACATTGCAGAAAGGGTGAACAACATGGCAGAAGCCAACAAGAAGGAAAACGTTTTTGCTCGCATCGGCCGTTGGTTCCGCGAAATGAGAAGCGAACTGAAGAAGGTCGTTTGGCCCAGCAAAAGCCAGATGGTCAACAACACGCTGGTCGTTATCGCCTGCGTTGTGGTCGTGGGCCTTTTCATCTGGGCGTTTGACGCTATTGCCGGTCTTGTGGTCAATGGCATCATCGCGCTGTTCAAGTAAAGGCTAGGGATCATCATGGCAGAGACTGCAAAATGGTATGTGGTCCACACATACTCCGGTTATGAAAACACCGTCAAGGCCACCATCGAGAAAACCGTTGAGACCCGCCATCTGGAAAACCTGATCCACACCATCTCCATCCCCATGGAAACTGTCACTGAGCTGACGGACAACGGTCCGAAGACCTATGACAGAAAGGTCTTCCCCGGCTATGTGCTGGTGAAGATGATCATGACAGACGAAGCATGGTATGTCATCAAGAATGTCCGTGGCGTCACCGGTTTTGTCGGCTCCGGCACCAAGCCCACTGCCCTGACTGAGGAAGAAGTGGCACAGCTGGGTGTTGAGAAGCACGAGATCATCGTCAGCTACGACACAGGCGACCGTGTTAAGATCACCGACGGCCCCCTGACATCCTTTACCGGTGTTGTGGATGCTCTGGATGTTGAGAAAAACAAGGTCCGCGTCGTGGTTTCCATGTTTGGTCGTGAGACTCTCGTTGAGTTGGAACTCGATCAGGTGGAAGTCGCAGAAGACTAACAAACGCATGGCTTTATGAGCCCGTGGGAGGGGCACTTGTCCCGCCAAAAATACGCTAGTCGTATCACCACATTTATTCAGGAGGTGCATATCATGGCACAGAAAGTAACAGGTTATATCAAACTGCAGATTCCGGCAGCAAAAGCTACCGCTTCGCCCCCTGTCGGCCCCGCTCTCGGTCAGCACGGCGTGAACATCGCGCAGTTTATCAAGGAATTCAACGAGCGCACCAAGGATCAGGTCGGTTTCAAGATCCCCGTGGTCATCACGGTTTATGCCGACCGCAGCTTCACCTTCGTCACCAAGACCCCCCCTACCCCCACCCTGATTCTGAAGGCTCTGGGTATTGAGAGCGGTTCCGGTGTCCCCAACAAGACCAAGGTCGCTACCATCAGCCAGGCTCAGCTCCGCGAGATCGCTGAGAGAAAGATGCCTGACCTGACCGCCGCCACCATCGAAGCTGCCATGAGCCAGATCGCCGGCACTTGCCGCAGCATGGGCGTTCTCGTTTCCGAAGACTAAATTACGCTTGACCGAGGATTTCCGGTATTAGACCGGTCCTCATCAATACGTGGGAGGATTATTCCGAATCACCACTAAGGAGGATATTACATTGTTCAGAGGTAAAAAGTATCAAGACAGCACGAAGCTGATCGATCGCAGCGTGCAGTATGACGTAAACGACGCCATGGCTCTCGTGGTCAAGGCTGCTCCCGCCAAGTTCGACGAGACCGTTGAGCTCCACATCAAGTTGGGTGTTGACTCCCGCCACGCTGATCAGCAGGTCCGCGGCGCTATCGTTCTCCCCAACGGCACCGGTAAGACCCGCAAGGTGCTGGTCTTCGCCAAGGACGCCAAGGTCGATGAGGCTCTGGCAGCCGGCGCTGACTATGCCGGTGGCATGGAGCTGGTTGAGAAGATCACCAAGGAAAACTGGTTCGACTTTGACGTTGTCGTCGCTACTCCCGACATGATGGGCGTGGTTGGCCGTCTGGGTAAGGTCCTGGGCCCCAAGGGTCTGATGCCCCCCCCCAAGGCCGGCACCGTGACTCCCAACGTCGGCGCTTGCGTCAAGGAGATCAAGGCTGGTAAGGTCGAGTACCG
This sequence comes from Candidatus Avilachnospira sp., assembly GCA_045602105.1. Classification (GTDB taxonomy): domain Bacteria; phylum Bacillota; class Clostridia; order Oscillospirales; family Oscillospiraceae; genus Avoscillospira. The sequence continues at coordinate 167 of JAZSAW010000104.1, read as the reverse complement.
TCTGGACAAGACCAACATCATCCACTGCCCCATCGGCAAGGTCTCCTTCGGCACCGAGAAGCTGCTGGAGAACATGGATACCCTGGTAAAGGCTGTTGTGAAGGCTAAGCCCGCTGCAGCTAAGGGCCAGTATATCCGCTCCTGCACCGTGGTTTCCACCATGGGCC
>JAZSAW010000103.1:0-26221 GCA_045602105.1 Candidatus Avilachnospira sp. | reverse complement strand
ATCACCTATATGCGTACAGATTCCCTGCGTATTTCCGAAGAAGCTCTGGCGGCCGCCGGGAAGTATATCCTTGGCAGATGGGGTGCTGCGTATTACTACGGTGAGCCCCACCGCTATAAAACCAAAAACGCCGCGCAGGATGCCCACGAAGCCATCCGTCCCAGTAATGTGGAGCTTGATCCCGAGCGTGTCAAGAATGATCTGAACAAGGATCAGTATCGGCTTTATAAGCTGATTTGGGACAGATTTACCGCTTCTCAGATGGCCTGTGCAGTCTATGACAGTGTTGCCATTGAAACCTCCTGCGGAGAGCATATGTTCCGGGCAAACCATCAGAGCATGAAATTTGCCGGATTTACTGCCCTGTATGAAGAAGGCAGAGATGACGATCAGGAGGAGATTCAATCCCCTCTGCCGGATCTGACCGAGGGTGAGCCTTTGACCCAAAAGGCGCAGGATCCCCAACAGCATTTCACGCAGCCACCCGCCCGATACACAGAGGCGACTCTGGTGCGGGCTATGGAAGAAAAGGGCGTCGGTCGTCCGTCTACCTATGCCAGTATCATTTCCACCATTCAGGATCGTGGCTATACGGTGAAAAAGGAGAAACGCCTCTGGCCCACACCTCTGGGCGAGGTAGTCACCGGACTGATGCTTGAGCGTTTTCAGGACGTGATCAATGTAGAATTCACGGCGGCCATGGAAGAAAAACTGGATCAGGTGGAAGAGGGCAAGCTTCCGTGGAAAAAAGTTCTGGCTGATTTCTACGGCACCTTCCAGCAGGAACTGGCCGATGCGGAAGTGGCATTGGAGGGTAAACGCCTGAAAGTGCCCGATGAGGTCACCGAGGAGATCTGCGAGGTCTGTGGACGGAACATGGTGGTCAAAAACGGACGATTTGGTCCGTTTCTGGCCTGTCCCGGTTTTCCCGAGTGTACCAACACCAAAGCAATTGTAGAGCATATGCCCGGGCGTTGTCCCAAGTGTGGCTCCGGAATGCTGAAACGGAAGTCCAAGCGTGGCTTTGCCTATTACAGCTGTGAAAAAGGCGCGGAATGTGGCTTTATGTCATGGGATGTGCCCACGGAGAACGATTGCCCTGTGTGCGGGCAGACCATGTTCAAGAAGTCCGGTCGTGGCGCTATGAAGCCTTTCTGTATCAATGAGGCCTGTGAGAACTTCCTGCCGGAGGATAAGCGTGGCTATTGGAAAAAGCCCGCCGCCTCTGTGGAGGCTGCGGAGGCTGAGGCTGCCGCTCTGGAGGAAAAGGGAAAAGCAGCCGCAAAAAAGCCGGCGAAGAAAAAGACTGCTTCTAAGAAGACTGCAAAGAAGTAACCCACGGAGAAAGATATGGATCAAGTAAAAGTCATCGGCGCGGGACTGGCCGGCTGCGAAGCGGCATGGCAGTTGGCGCAAAGGGGCATTTCTGTGACCCTTTATGAGATGAAACCCCATAAAATGAGTCCTGCCCATCATTGCCCTGATTTTGCCGAGCTGGTATGCTCCAACTCCCTGCGTGGCGATCGGCTGGAAAATGCCGTAGGCCTGCTGAAGGAGGAGCTTCGCCGGCTGGACAGTCTCATTCTCCGCTGTGCGGAGGCCACCAGAGTGGAAGCCGGCGGGGCGTTGGCAGTAGATCGCTATGGATTTTCATCTATGGTGACTGCCGAAATACGCAACCACCCTCTGATCACAGTCGTGGACGAAGAAGTGACCGAAGTACCGCAGGGTCCGGTGATCATTGCCACCGGACCGCTGACCTCCGATGCCATGTCACAGGCCATCAACACCTACTTTGGTGATGCCAAATACCTCAATTTCTTCGATGCCGCCGCACCTTTGGTGACGGCAGAGAGCATCGATATGACCAAGGCATGGTTTGCCTCCCGCTATGACCGGGGAACGGCCGACTATATCAACTGCGCCATGAACGCGGAGCAGTACAGAGCCTTTGTTCGGGAGCTGGCGGCTGCTCAGGAGGCAGAGGTCCACGGATTTGAGGATAAGCTGGTTTTTGAAGGCTGTATGCCTGTAGAGGTCATGGCACGGCGTGGAGAGGATACTCTGCGTTACGGCCCATTAAAGCCCGTGGGTCTCAATGACCCCAAAACCGGCCAAGAGCCTTACGCTGTAGTACAGCTTCGCAAGGACAATACCGACGGCACGATCTATAATCTGGTGGGATTCCAGACACACCTGAAATTCCCGGAACAAAAGCGGGTGTTCTCTATGATTCCCGCTCTGGCCAATGCGGATTTTGTCCGCTACGGTGTCATGCACCGCAATACTTTCCTCAATTCCCCGCAGCTACTGGATCGCTTCTATGCAGACCGGCGAGATCCTATGGTTGCCTTTGCCGGGCAGATGACCGGTGTGGAGGGCTATGTGGAATCCACGGCCTCCGGCTATCTGGCGGCCGTAGCCATGGCCAGTAAGCTTCGGGGTGAAGAGCCTCTGGATTTCACCAAGGAAACGGCCATTGGCGCACTGGGATACTACATCAGCGATCCCAGTATCACGAATTTCCAGCCCATGAATGTCAATTATGGGATTCTTGCTCCCCTTGGCTATCGGGTCAAGGGCAAGGCAAATAAAAATCTGGCTATCGCCAATCGTGGACTTGAGGTTTTGGAGAAGCTGAAACAGCAGATGAAGTAAGAAAGGAAGTTAGCTATGCGAATTCTTATTGATGCCATGGGCGGAGATCACGCCCCTGACGCAATGGTGCAGGGCGCAATTGATGCCGCCAAGGAATTTGGCGTCCAGATCGTACTGGTAGGCCGTGGCGAAGCAATTTTGCAAAGCCTGAATAAACTGGGCATGGATACGCTTCCTGAGGGCATTGAGATCGCCAATGCTGACGATGTGGTGGATATGCACGATGACCCTGCCACAGTGGTCAGAGCGAGGAAAGATTCCTCCATGGTGGTTGGGCTTCGGATGCTTGCAGATGGAGAGGGAGATGCTCTTATTTCCGCCGGCAGTACCGGTGCTCTGCTGACCGCCGCAACCTTGGTGGTCAAGCGGGTCAAGGGTATCCGCAGGGCTGCTCTCTGTCCCGAGATCCCCACAGACAATCGCACGCTTCTTATCGACTGTGGCGCAAATGCCGAATGTACGCCGGAATTTCTGGTGCAGTTTGCCCTCCTTGGCTCTCTCTATGCCAGAAAGGTGCAAAATAAGCTTACGCCTACTGTGGGGCTTCTGAATATCGGTGCAGAGGATTCCAAGGGAACAGAACTGCAAAAGCAGACCTATGTACTTCTGGAGAAAGCCAAGGAGCAGGGACTGCTGAACTTTGTGGGCAATGTAGAGGCCCGGGATGTCCCCCTTGGGGCAGTGGATGTGGTCGTGGCCGATGGCTTCTCCGGCAATATCCTGCTGAAATCCATTGAGGGTACTGCCTCTTTCATGAGCGGTATGCTCAAGTCCATGTTCAAGAAAAATCTGCTGACCAAGCTTTCTGCGCTGGCCTGCAAAGATGGGATAACCGCCATGAAAAAGCGTATGGATTACCGGGAAGTGGGCGGTACGATGCTTTTGGGTATTTCCAAGCCTGTGGTCAAGGCACATGGCTCATCCGATGCAAGAGCCATCCGCAGCGCTGTGCGTCAGGCTATGGAGACAGTACGCAGTGACCTGACAAAGACCCTGCAGGAGAACATACATCTGCTGAAAGAAAGCGCAGAGTGATACAAAGGGGAATGGCAATGTACACAGAATTACAGGCCGGTTTGGGTTATACCTTCCGTGATCAGGGGATATTGGAAAACGCCCTTCGTCACAGCTCCTATGCCAATGAACGGCGAAACGGCTGCAGCAGTAACGAACGCCTTGAGTTTTTGGGCGACAGTATCCTTGGTTTTGTGGTCGCCGATCATCTCTACAGCCTGTATCCCGATTGGGATGAGGGAGACCTGACCAGGACTCGTGCCGAACTTGTCTGTGAGACCAATCTGGCCAAATGCGCGAGGGAGATCGATCTGGGGAAATTCCTCCTGCTGGGGCACGGTGAGGATCACGGCGGAGGCAGAAAGCGTGACAGCATCATTTCCGATGCCATGGAATCCGTTTTGGCCGCAGCCTATCTGGACGGCGGATTTGAGGCCGCCAAGGGCATCATCCACCGGCTGATTCTGAAGGAGATGCCCAAGGGTCGTCCCGGCAATTTTGACTACAAGACCCTGTTTCAGGAACTGGTCCAGCGGGAAAAGGATCAGGTCATTCGCTACACCCTTGTGGGAGAAACAGGTCCTGACCATGATAAGCTGTTCTGCGTAGAGGTACATTTGAACGATCAGATGGTCGGCGCAGGGCAGGGAAGAAGCAAGAAAAAAGCGGAGCAGTCCGCAGCGGAACAGGCCATCTTGGCGCTGTTTCCCGAAGAATTGGAGAAGTAATAAGCAGGCAGAGAAGTCCGGTGGGGTTTCTCTGCCTGTTTTTTCGTTCATTTGGCGGTTTGGTCTTGCAATTGGTGGCGCAAATTGTTAAAATAAAACGATAATATGAAAATGGAGAAGTGTAAGTGTGTATCTGAAAGCATTGGAAATTCAAGGCTTCAAATCCTTCGCGGATAAGACAGTCCTGCAGTTTGGTGATGATATTACCGCCATTGTCGGTCCGAACGGCAGTGGTAAATCCAATATTTCCGACGCCATCAGCTGGGTCATGGGTGAAATGAGCTCCAAGGCTCTCCGAGGCGCCAAGATGGAGGATGTTATTTTTGGCGGTACTCAGAAGCGCAGTCAGCTGGGCTTTGCCGAAGCATCCCTGATTCTGGACAATTCCGATGGCGCACTGCCTCTGGAAACGCCGGAGGTCACGGTCACCCGCCGGTATTATCGTTCTGGTGAAAGTGAATACTACATCAACCGCCAGTCTGCCCGCTTGCGGGACATCAACGAGATGTTCATGGATACAGGTCTGGGCAAGGAGGGTTATTCCAATATCGGACAGGGTAGAATCGATGAGATTCTTGCCCTGAAAAGCACCGACCGCCGGGAGATCTTCGAGGAGGCCGCCGGTATTTCCAAGTACCGCCACCGCAAAGAGGAAACCGAGCGTCGCCTGGCTTCTACTGAGGATAATCTGATGCGAATCGGAGATAAGATCTCCGAACTGGAACTGCAGGTAGAGCCTCTGCGGGTGCAGGCGGATAAGGCACAAAAGTATCTGACCCTGCGGGATGAGCTCAAGGGTCTGGAGATCGCACTGTGGCTGGAAAATTTGGAGAAGCTGGCAGAGTCTCTGAAAAAAGCGGAAAGCGATTATAACTCTGCTGTGTTCATCCTGGAACAGCAGCACGCAGACCTGAACCATCTGTATCAGCTTTCCGATCAGCTGTCGCTGGAGCTCAATCAGCAGAGCCTGATCTTGGAGCAAAAGCGGGAGCATATCGCGCAACTGGAGGAAACGGCGCATCAGCAGGATAGTGACCGTGCTGTGTTGCAGGCCAGCGTGGAAAATACCCGCCAGAATATTCACAGGATCCATCAGGAGCTCGAAGATCAGGAAAACCGCAGTGGCGGTGTGTCCGAGCAGATCGCAGAGCAGGAGCAGAGAATCCTTCGTCTTGGCGAAGATCTGGATAAGCTCCATAACCGTCTGGAAGCTCTGTTGGAGGAAAGCAGAAAGCTGAGCCTGTCTGCCGATGATACGGAGCGGCAGGTGCTGTGTCTGCGGGCGCAGGAAGCTTTGTTGCAGACAGAAACAGCTCAGAAACAGGCAGAAATCGCATCCCTGACCGCTTCCATGGAAGAGATCACGGAGCGTCGGGAAACGGTCCGCACCGATCTGGAGGCCGCGCAGAGCCGTTGCACAGAACTGCAGGAGCAGGCAAGCCGGTACAATAAAGCCTTGGAAGAAGCACAGGAAACTGTGGACAGTTGCAAGAATTCCATGGCCGGCTATGTCCTGCGCCAGAAATCCAGAACAGAACGCCGGGATCAGCTTCAAAAGACTGTGGACGCCTTGGGTATCGAATTGCAGACCGCTCAGTCCAGAGGTCGGATGTTACGGGAGCTTCAGCGTGATTACGAGGGTGCGCCCAAGGCTGTCCGTCTGGTCATGCAGGAGGCTCAGAAAAAGACCCTTGGCCGGGTCTATGGGCCAGTATCTTCTCTGATTCGCGTTGCCGATGATTATACGGTCGCGGTGGAGACCGCACTGGGTGGCTCTATGCAGCATATCGTTGTGGCGACCCGGGATGACAGTAAGGCCGTTCTGGAGTTTTTGAAGCGTTGCAACGGTGGACGAGTCACCTGTGAACCTTTGGATGCCAAGCAGGGCAGAACTCTGCAGGAAAAAGGTCTTCAGCAGTTTACCGGTTTTGTGGGTATCGCATCGGAGCTGGTGGAATATGATGCCACCTACCGGGGCGTAGTGGAATATCTGCTGGGTCGAACTGTGGTGGTGGATACTCTGAATCACGCCGTCGCCATGACCAGACAGTATCAGAGCCGGTTTAAGATCGTCACGCTGGACGGTCAGGTAATGAATGCCGGTGGCTCTATGACCGGTGGCTCAGCTTCTCAGAGCGCGGGCATTTTGTCCCGAGCCAATGAGCTGGCACGGCTGGAAGAAAAAGAAGCAAAGCTCAAGGCAGATCTGGAGGATAAGCAGGCTCAGCTTGCAGAGGCCACCCGCTCGGCAGCAGAGGTGGAGTTCCAGCTTTCTGCTGTGCAGGGACAGCTTCGTCAGGCAGAAGATGACGTCCTCCGTGCACAGGGTCAGGCGCAACAGGCGCGGGCTCTGGTGGAGGCCATAACGGAGAATATTCTCTCCTATGAGCGGGAACTGGAAAATATCCAGAACCGCAGTGGCGGTGATGAAGGTCGCCTTGCGCTGTTACGGCAGGAGGCTCGATCCGCTCAGGTAAAGATCGATGGTCTGCAAAAGCAGGCGGAAGCACTGATGGAGGGACAAAATCAGCTCTCGCAACAGAGTGCGGAGCTTGCCGAGGCTATCACTGCCGTGCGTATGGAAGCAGCGGCAGGAGAAGCGGAGCGGGCAACAGCCCGGGAGAATGTCCGCCAGCTGGAGGCTCTGGTGCTGGCTATGGCCGGAGACCGGGGACAGAAGGAACAGCTGATCGCCGATTGCGAGGCACAGATTCTGCAGCTGCAGAGCCAGCTGGAGGAATCCTCCGCAATACGGCAGGAGCTGGAGCAGAAGATACAGTCTGCCCGCGCTGATCTGCAGGACAGCCAGCAGGCACGGGCGGAGACCGAAGCCCGCCGTACCAAAACGGAGAAGCAGGCGCAGGAGAAAAATAAGGATATTGTGGACATGGAGCGGGAAACTGCCCGTCTGGAGCAGAAGAAGAACTCCGCCTCCATGGAAGAAAAGCAGATCTTGGATAAGCTCTGGGACAACTATGAGCTGACCCCCTCTACCGCCCAGCCTATGGCTGCTGAAATTGAAAGTACGGCTGCAGCCGGGAAAAAGATCAGCGAGCTGAAGCGGAAAATTTTCGCTCTTGGCACGCCCAATCTGGGCGCGATCGAGGAATATGCCCGGGTAAATGAGCGCTATGAGTATCTCACCGGTCAGCGGGATGATGTGCTCCATTCTAAAAAGGAACTGGAATCCATCGTCAGGACGATCACCGCGGAAATGACGGATATTTTCGTCCGTGAGTTCAGTAAGATCAACGAGCATTTCAGCAATACCTTCACGGAAATGTTCGGTGGCGGTAAGGGCGAGCTGATTTTGGAGAATCCCGAAGAGCCTTTGGCCTGCGGTATCGAGATCAAGGTCCAGCCCCCGGGCAAGCAGGTCAAGACCATCACCTTGCTTTCCGGCGGTGAAAGGCATTTGTGGCGATTGCCTTGTATTTCGCCATTTTGAAGGTGCGTCCCACGCCTTTCTGCCTGTTGGATGAGATCGATGCGGCATTGGATGACCGGAATGTGGAGCGATTCGCCAAATATCTGCGTAATCTGTGCCAGAAGACGCAGTTTATCGTCATTACCCATAGGCGTGGCACTATGGAGGCCTCCGATGTGCTCTACGGCGTGACCATGCAGGAGCAGGGCGTTTCCAAGATCCTGCATCTGGATCTGAATCAGGTGGCTGTGGAATTGGGTATTACGGATTAACGGCAGGAAGGATTAAAACATGGGTTTTTTTGATAAGATCAAGCAGGGGCTGAGCAAGACAGCTACGTCCATCGGGCAGGTATTCACCGGTTTTTCGGAGATCGATGACGATTTCTATGATGAGCTGGAAGAGAGCCTAATTTTGGCAGACTTGGGTGTGTCCACTGCCACCAAAGCCATGGATGCCCTGCGGGATAAGGTGAAAGAGGGAAGACTGAAGACCACGGAGGAGGCCAGATCCGCTCTGCGGGATGTGCTTGCGGAAATGGTATCCGTGGGCTCGTCTGCCCTGAATATCGAAACCAGACCCTCTGTGGTACTTGTCATTGGCGTCAATGGTGTGGGTAAGACCACGACCATCGGCAAGATCGCCAATCAGTTAAAGAGCGAAGGGAAGAAGGTTCTGCTTTGCGCAGGGGATACCTTCCGTGCTGCCGCGGCGGATCAGTTGGAGATCTGGGCAGGTCGGGTAGGAACGGACATCATCCGGCAGGATGAAGGTGCCGATCCCGCCGCAGTGGTTTTCGATGCCATTGCCGCAGCCAGAGCCAGAAATGTGGATGTGATCCTCTGCGACACCGCCGGTCGTCTGCATAACAAGCAAAACCTAATGAACGAGCTGGGAAAAATCAGCAGAATCATTGACAGGGAACTGCCCGGCGCATCCAAGGAAGTTCTGCTGGTACTGGATGGTACGACCGGTCAGAACGGACTGGAGCAGGCACGGCAGTTCAGTGAGATCGCCGGTGTTACAGGTCTGGCTGTTACCAAGCTGGACGGCACAGCCAAGGGCGGTATCGTACTGGCTGTGGCGCACCAGCTGAAAATTCCCGTCAAGTATATCGGTCTTGGAGAGCAGATGGACGATCTTATGCCTTTTGACCCCAAGGCATTTGCGGAGGCATTGATATGAAATTGGTATTAGCCAGTAAAAATCAGCACAAACTGGTAGAAATGCAGACCATTCTCGGTGCGCTTGGTCTGGAAGTGGTGCTGGAAAGTCAGGTGGGCGTTGACGTGGACGTTGAAGAGACTGGCGTGACCTTTGCCGAAAACGCCATGCTCAAGGCCAAGGCAGTCATGGAGGCCAGCGGACTTCCCGCCATTGCCGATGATTCCGGTCTTGTGGTAGACGCCCTTGACGGCGCGCCCGGCGTCTATTCCGCCCGCTATGGAAATAAGAACTCCGATCAGGAGCGTACAGCCTATCTCCTGGAAAACATGGCAGACATCCCCGAAGAGAAGCGGACGGCGCGTTTTGTCAGTGCCATTGCCTGCGCTCTGCCCGACGGACGGACTGTCACGGCTGAAGGTTGCTGTGAAGGCACAGTCACCTTTGCGGTAAAAGGAGAAAACGGCTTTGGCTATGACCCGGTCTTTTATTCTCCGGAGCTGGGCAAGACCTTTGCCGAGGCGACGGCTTCGGAGAAAAACGCCATCTCTCATCGGGGAAGGGCACTAAAGGAATTTTTAAGCGCATGGAAGGAGGCTGGCCTATGTTGACCAGTAAGGAGCGTTCTGAGCTTCGGGCTCAGGCCAATGGACTGGAAGTTACCCTCATGGTCGGCAAGGGCGGAGTTTCCGAACAGCTGATCGCAGAGGCAGAACATGTATTGGAGTGCAGAGAGCTGGTCAAGGGTCGGGTGCTGGAGACAGCTATGATGACTGCACGGGAGGTCAGCGATGCCATTTGCGAAGCCACCGGTGCAGACGGTGTGTCCACCGTTGGCGCGACCTTTGTGATCTGGCGCAAGTCCAAGAAATTGGAGGCCGCCAGACAGGCGAAAAATGCGCCGGCCAAACCGGCGAAGAAAGTCAATCCTGTCAAGGTGGGACGGCAGAAACGCCGTGCTCAGGCCAAGGCGGAAAAAGAGCGCCGTGCTCAGTATTTCCACGATGAGGCAGTTAAGGCTGCCATCGAACGGCGCAAACAGTTTTATCAGGACTAATCCGAAAAAGCGGGCAGAAAGGGAGGTTTGGCAATGGCGAGAATCGGCGTATACGGCGGAAGCTTTAATCCGCCCCACAAGGGACATATTCTTGCGGCGCGGGAGTTTCAGCGCGCCCTGAAGCTGGACGAGCTCCTGCTTATCCCGGCGGCCATACCGCCCCATAAGGTCCTGCCTGACGGATCTCCCAACGGCGAGACCAGAATGAGGATGCTGGAGCTGGCAGCAGAGGAACTGCCCTTTGCCCGCATTGATGATCTGGAACTGCGCCGGGAGGGTCCCAGTTATACTGTGGATACCCTGCAGACCCTCCACGACCGTTATCCCGACGATGAGCTGTATTTGTGCGTGGGAACGGATATGTTCCTGTCCTTTGACAGCTGGTATCAGCCGGGGAGGATCTGCGAGCTGGCGACCATCGCCATGGCGCATCGGGCTGACTGTGACGAAGAAGAGCTCCAGGCTCTGGCGCAGTCTTTTGCCCGGCGTTTTGGTGTGCAGCCGGCACTGATTCGCAATGAATTTATGGAGGTCTCCTCCTCACAGGTACGCCGATTGCTGATTTTTGGTGCGGCTGAGGAATTCCTGCCCGCCTCAGTTTTGGCGTATATCACACAGCACGGGCTGTATGGCGTGGGACTTGACCGGCACGGTCTTTCTTTTGAGGAATTGCGCAAGGAGAGCCTGTCCTTGCATAAGCAAAGCCGGGTGCGCCATGTGATCGGTTGCAGTCAGACAGCCGGAGAACTGGCAGAGCACTACGGCGAAAATGTAGAAGATGCCCGCCGGGCGGGAATCCTCCATGATGTAACGAAAGCTCTCAGTGGTCGGGATCAGTTGCGTTTGTGTGACAGATATGGTATAATCATCGACGATTTTGAGCGCGCCCATCCCAAAATTCTCCATGCGGTAACGGCGGCTAAGGTCGCAGAGCGGATTTTTGGAGAAAATGATGCTGTGTGCAGTGCCATTCGCTGGCATACTACAGGCAAGGCAGATATGACCACATTGGAAAAAATCATCTATGTGGCCGACTATATGGAGCCCAACCGGGATTTCTCCGGTGTGGAGCGATTGCGAGAGCTGGCCTTTACCGATCTGGATGAAGCGATGCTTCTGGGCCTGCAGATGGCCAAGGAGCACCTGGATCGTCAAGGTGCGATCATGGGGCGCTATTCCGTTGAAGCAATGGATTTTTTGGAAAATAGGAAAGGAACGTGCGTAAAAGCGTGAAGCTGTTTGGCAATAAGCGCAATGCCACCCGTCTGAAAAAAGACAGTGACGGGACGCAGAGAAAGAGAAAACTTTCCGGTGTCCAGCGGGGACTTCTTCTGCTGGCAGGCAGTGTGCTGATCTTGAGTTTGACGGTGTTTGCGGTCTATCGTGATTTTGTCAAACCCGTGGAGATAGAAAGACCCATAAGTGAGGAAAATGAGTTCCGTCCACCAACGGTGGTGGAGATCGAGACCCAGATCGATGAGACCAGCGGACAGGAGATACAGGTAGAGATCGAAGTGCCCGCCAGCCGAAAGAGCGGATTTTATAATGTTCTGGTGCTGGGCACCGATGATGACGGCATCCGCACGGATACCATTATGATCGCCCGGCTCAACGTCACCGACCATACCGTAGCCCTGATGAGTATCCCCCGGGATACGCTTATTGAATACAGTCCCTTGAATGTCCCCAAAATTAACGGCGTTTACGGCTATGCCGGAACAGGGGAGAAGGGAATTAAAGCACTGAAGGGTCAGCTGGCCAAGCTGTTGGGCTTTGAGGTAGATGCCTATGCCGTGGTCAACCTGAAGGCTTTTGTGGAACTGGTCGATCTGGTGGGCGGCGTGGAATTTAATGTCCCCATGCGGATGTATTACTCCGACCCTACTCAGGACTTGTATATCGATTTACAGGCCGGTCTGCAGACCCTTGACGGAGAAAAGGCCATGGAGTTGGTTCGCTTCCGTAAGGGTTATGCCTCTCAGGATATTCAGCGCACCCAGGTACAGCAGGACTTCATCCAGGCTCTGGCAAAAAAATGTCTGTCTGTGGTCAACCTGACCAAGGTCGGAGAAATGGCGGATATTTTTGCCAAGCACGTAAAAACAGATCTTTCTGTGGGAAATATCGCCTATTTTGGTCAGGAACTGCTGAAATGCGATTTTGAGAATATGTACTCCTATACCCTTGAGGGCGAGGGAATTTATTGGAAGGGCGTTTCCTATTACGCCATTTATCTGCATAATACCCTGGAAGCCGTCAACGGATATTTCAATCCCTACGATACGGATATTACCGCTGATCATGTAACGATCTTAACGCCGGAGTATATCCGCGCTGTACAGGCAGCGGAACGTGCGCAGGAAGAGCCTGAGGAGATCCCGGAGGAAGAACTTCCTGAAGAGGAGGAGATCCTGCCGGAAGAACAGCCGACTGAAGATGAAGAATTCCTCTTGGAAGAAGAGGAAGTTCTGCCGGAGTCAGATGATCCCCTGATGCCGGAACTGCCCACAGATCAGTGGGTGGAACTGCCGAAGGAAGAGCTCTGGTCTGAGTAAAATCATCCAAGGCAGGTTATTGGCCTGCTTGAGAGAAAGAAGGAAAATACCATGAAGAGTCCCAAAGAAATCGCTGCGATCGCCACAAAAGCCATGGATGACCGCAAGGGCGTGGACATCACTTTGCTGGAAACCACCCACGTCACCACTCTGGCTGACCACTTCCTGATCTGCACCGGCACGTCCAATACCCATGTCAAGAGCCTGTGTGATGCTGTGGAGGAGGCTCTGGATAACGCCGGAGAGCCTGCTCTGCGCAGAGAGGGTCATCGGGGCGGAACTTGGGTACTGCTGGACTACGGTTGTCTGGTGGTCCATGTGTTCACGGAAGAAACAAGACAGTTTTACGACCTTGAGCGCCTGTGGAGCGATGCCAAAAAGGTCGATCTGGAAACCATCATCAAAGAGTAAAAGGTGAGAGAAAATGAAGTACGATTTTGCCGCCATTGAGGAAAAATGGCAAAAGATCTGGGAAGAGAAGAAGCCCTATGCCGCCGAGACCGGCAGTGATAAGCCCAAGTTCTTCGCGCTGGTGGAATTCCCTTATCCCAGTGCGGCAGGTCTGCACGTAGGCCACCCCCGTCCCTATACGGCTATGGACATCATTGCCCGTAAAAAGCGCATGGAGGGCTACAATGTCCTGTTTCCCATGGGCTATGACGCCTTTGGTCTGCCCACGGAGAACTTTGCCATCAAAAACCATATCCATCCCAGAATCGTGACGGAGAACAACATCAAGAATTTCCGCCGTCAGCTGAAGGCTTTGGGCTACAGCTTCGACTGGGACAGAGAGATCAACACCACCGATCCCAGCTATTTCAAGTGGACGCAGTGGATCTTCCTGCAGCTGTATAAGAACGGTCTGGCTTATAAAGCCAAAATGCCGGTCAACTGGTGCACCAGCTGTAAGTGCGTTCTGGCCAATGAAGAAGTGGTGGAGGGCGTCTGCGAGCGTTGTGGCGCACCTGTTGTCCGCAAGGAAAAGAGCCAGTGGATGCTCCGGATCACCAAGTATGCCGATCGCCTGATCGACGATCTGGAGGGGCTGGATTTCATTGACCGGGTCAAGGCACAGCAGACCAACTGGATCGGTCGCAGCCATGGCGCGGAGGTCAGATTTGGCTCTACTCTGGGCGATGAGATCGTGGTCTATACCACCCGTCCCGATACCCTGTTCGGTGCGACCTATATGGTCCTCTCTCCGGAGCACACACTGGTAGAAAAATGGATGGACAAGCTGGGCAACGCTGACGCAGTGAAGGCCTATCAGGCAGCCGCAGCCGCCAAGAGCGATCTGGAGCGGACGGAGCTGAACAAGGAAAAAACCGGCGTGAAGCTTGACGGTGTCCGGGGTATCAACCCGGTCAACGGCAAGGAGATCCCCATCTTTATCTCCGACTATGTTCTGGCTACTTACGGTACAGGTGCCATTATGGCTGTCCCTGCTCATGACGACCGCGACTGGGAGTTTGCCCGGGAGTTCGGTTGTGAGATCATCGAAGTGGTCGAGGGTGGCAACGTAGAAGAAGCCGCCTTTACCCTGAAAGATGATACCGGCATTATGGTCAATTCCGGCTTCCTCAACGGTCTGACTGTGGCGCAGGCGATCCCGGTCATTACCAAGTGGCTGGAGGAGCAGAAGCTTGGCTATGCCAAGACCAACTTCAAGCTCCGTGACTGGGTGTTCTCCCGTCAACGTTATTGGGGCGAGCCCATTCCGATCGTCCACTGCCCCCACTGCGGAGAAGTGCCTCTCAGCGAGAATGACCTGCCTCTGCTTCTTCCTGATGTGGAGAGCTATGAGCCTACGGATGACGGTCAGAGTCCTCTGGCAGCCATTACCGATTGGGTCAACTGTACCTGTCCCAAGTGTGGCGGAAAGGCGCAGCGGGAGACCGATACCATGCCTCAGTGGGCAGGCTCTTCCTGGTATTATCTGCGCTATATGGATCCCCATAACGATAAGGCTCTGGCTTCCAAGGAAGCTTTGGAATACTGGAACTGCGTAGACTGGTATAACGGCGGTATGGAGCATACCACCCTGCATCTGCTTTACAGCCGTTTCTGGCATAAGTTCCTCTATGATATTGGCGTTGTGCCCACCAAAGAGCCCTATGCCAAGCGTACCAGCCATGGCATGATTCTCGGCCAGAATCCCCACTATATCGATAACTACAAGACGCAGGAAGAAAAGGACGCCGCCATTGCCAAGTACGGCAATGAAGTTTACAGACCTGCTGTCAAGATGTCCAAGTCTCTGGGCAATGTGGTCAATCCTGATGATGTCATCCGTACTTACGGCTCAGATACCATGCGCCTGTATATCATGTTCATCGGTGACTTTGAAAAGGTGGCGACCTGGTCCAATGAGGCGGTCAAGGGCTGTAAGCGTTTCCTGGATCGTTGCTGGAATCTGGCTGAGCTGTGCACAGAGGAAGCGGGTCTTTCGGATAAAAACCAGTCCCTGATCCACAAGACCATCAAAAAGGTCACCCAGGACATCAATGAGCTGAAGATGAATACCGCCATCGCCGCACTGATGACCATGGTCAACGGCTTCTATACCAATGGCTGCAGTAAGGGTGATATGGAACAGCTTCTGCTGATGCTCAGCCCCTTTGCACCTCATATGGTGGAAGAGCTTTGGGAGCTTCTGGGCTTTGCGGGCAAGTATGGCAAGATGGCCTGCCAGATGTCCTGGCCCAAGTACGATGAGAGTAAGACTGTTGATTCCACCGTGGAAATGGCTGTGCAGATCTGCGGTAAGCTGAAAGGGACCATTCAGGTACCCACGGGCTCTGATGAGAAGGCGGTCGTCGAGGCTGCTATGGCTACAGAAAAGATCGCCAAGCTGGCAGAGGGTAAGACTCTGGTCAAGACTATCCTTGTTCCCAACAAGCTGGTCAACCTGATTCTGAAATAATTTGGGGAATATCACGAAATCCTCTTGACAAATCGGGGGAAGTTCCTTATAATTATCTACGCTGTTTCATACAGCCCTGAAAGTGTCCTGGATTTAGCCGGACACATTGGAGGGAGGGAAATCATCAATGTCTGAAGTTCACGTCAAAGAAAACGAATCTCTGGAATCTGCTCTGAAGCGGTTTAAGCGTTCCTGCGCCAAGGCCGGCGTTATTCAGGAGGTCAAGAAGAGAGAGCACTATGTGAGCCCCAGCCTGAAGCGGAAGCAGAAGTCTGAAGCTGCCCGCAAGAACAAGAGAAAGTTCTATTGATGGCCCTCTGTTGTGCATGACTTAAATCCCGCAGTCATTTGACTGCGGGATTTTTATGTCTTTATAGAAACTGTGCCTTGAAATCCGGCATCCTTTGCCATGTTTCGTTTTTGCTCCATCGTTGACCGGGTATCGTATAAAACAAAGCTCTCCGGTTCATGGTAATAATAACACCCCAAAGAGGCGGAATAAAAGCCCTCTGTGTCCGGATGGGTCAGCAGGGGAGCGCCTTGTCCTGTGGGACAGGGTAGGGGAAACTTCATGGAGATCGGTCGCTCCCATAGCCAGCAAGGGCCGGGATGATCCCGTTTTGCCTGTGCAAACCATTGGTGGATGTCGCCTCCGGACAGGGCAGAAGTTACCAGTGCGGAAGCCTGAGGGAGAATGTCAGACCAGCATAGGGGAATGAGAAGCCGATCGCCAAGGGCTTCTTCCAATAAGCAAAGCGTACTTTCGACAGATGGGTCTGTCCATGGCAGAATCAGCAATTTTTTGTCATCCATTGACCGCAAAAGGGCTTCGGCAGTAGTCACAGCCGGCTCATATAACGCCGATCTTTCGCCGAACTCAAAATCCAAAACATCCAGTAAGACCAATGGACATTCCTCCGACCCTGTGATATAGTATATGGGAAATCTTATGAAAAAGCAGGTTTCCTTATGTCTGTTTCTTTGATACCCAAGCTGATCGTAAACAGCCTGACGGAGCTGACGCCGGATTATTTACAAAGTCACGGAATCTCCTTCCTGATGCTGGATTTTGACAATACCATCGTGCCGTATACCGCCAATGACCCGACACCGGAGACCGAGGACTGGTTTCGGCAGATGCAGAAAGCATCTGTCGGTTTGTGTGTGGTGTCCAACAGCAAGCGAGACCGGGTGGTAAAGTTCTGTCAAGCCAGAGGTATTCCTTGTATCACCCATGCAAAAAAACCCTTCCAGCGGGGGATACGCGCCTGTCAGAAGCAGTTTTTGCTGGATATGCGCCAAACCGCCATGGTGGGCGATCAGATCTATACGGACGTGCTGGGTGGCAATTGTGCCGGTGCGGTCTCTGTTCTGGTGAAGCCCATCCATTTGCATAATATCTGGCTTCGCCTGCGCCATGTGGCGGAGCTGCCCTTTATTGCCATAGGAAAAAGGAGAGCATCAACATGAGCAATCTGGAAAAAATGAGAAGTATCCTGCAGGACGGAAAGGTCGATGCCCTGCTTCTGACCAGTCAGGTCAGCAGACTCTACGCCTCCGGCTATGATGTAGCCGAGGGTGTTGCCGTCATCGGCAAACAGGAGAGCTTTTATTTTACAGACAGCCGGTATATTGAAGTCGCGGAAAATAATCTCAAGGGCTTCACCGTTCTGGTCACTGACCGGGAAAATCCCACCATGACACGGATCAATACCGCCCTGGCGCAACTTGGCGCAAAGCAGGTGGGTATAGAGGAGGATTATCTGACCTATGGCGAATACCTTCGCTATAAAGAGAAACTCAACGCCGAGCTTGTGCCCTGTCAGACGGAGATCTCCCGTTTCCGTCAGATCAAGGAGGATTGGGAGATCGAGCTGATGTGCAAGGCTCAGGCTATTACAGACTGTACCTTTGCGGAAATGCTTAAGGTCATTAAGCCCGGCATGACCGAAAAGGAGCTGGCGGCAGAGCTGATCTACAGCCTGTACCGCAATGGGGCAGAAGCGCTCTCTTTCCCGCCCATCGTGGTCTCCGGACCCAATACCAGCCTGCCTCACGGCGTTCCCGGAGACCGAAAGCTCCAGTACGGCGACTTTACCACCATGGACTTTGGCTGTGTGTTTGACGGCTACTGCTCCGATATGCCCCGTACCGTGGCTCTGGGCTTTGTATCTGAGGAAATGAGCCGGGTCTATGATACGGTCCTGCAGGCTCAGCAGGCGGGTATCTCTGCCACCAAAGCCGGTGTGACCGGCAAAGAGGTAGACGGGGCGGCACGAAAGGTCATTGCCGACGCAGGCTTTGGGGAGTATTTCGGTCATGGCTACGGTCATAGTGTGGGTCTGGAGATCCACGAAGCCCCCAACTGCAATATGGCCAATGACAAGCCTCTGCCTGCCGGTGCGGTCTGTTCCGCTGAGCCGGGGATCTATCTGCCCGGAAAATTCGGTGTGCGAATCGAGGATGTCGTGGTGGTCACGGAGGAAGGTTGCCGGGACATCACCCAAAGCCCCAGAAATTTGATCGTTATTTGAAATAAATGCGATTTCCCTCTTGCAATATGACGATCCATCTTGTATAATTTTCATGACTGTTTAAATATGTAAATTGTATGCACCGCCTGCGGTGCGTAGGAGGTAAAACATATGATTTCTGTTAGCGATTTTAGAAACGGTGTCACCTTTGAAATGGACGGCAAGGTCATGCAGATCGTTGAGTTCCAGCATGTCAAGCCCGGTAAGGGCGCTGCCTTTGTCCGTGTCAAGATGAAGAACGTCATCACCGGTGGCGTCACTGAAACTACCTTTAACCCCAGCGACAAGTACCCCACTGCTTTCATTGAGAGAAAGAAGATGGAGTACTCCTATGCCGACGGTAACCTGTACTACTTCATGGACATGGAGACCTACGACATGATTCCCATCGATCAGTCCACTCTGGACGACAGCTTCAAGTACGTCAAGGAAAATGACGCCTGCACCGTCTTGAGCTACAAGGGCAATGTGTTCGGTGTTGAGCCCCCCAACTTTGTTGGTCTGGTCATTGCCAAGACCGAGCCCGGTGTCAAGGGCGATACGGCCACCAACGTGACCAAGCCTGCCACCACCGAGACCGGCGCTGAGATCAAGGTGCCTCTGTTCATCAACGAAGGCGACAAGATCACCATCGATACCCGCACCGGCGAGTATATGGGTCGCGCCAAGGGCTAAGACCGTATCTGCCTGAAAGGAGAATACTGCTATGACTTTGTCTGAAAGAACTGCTTATCTGAAGGGTCTTATGGAAGGCATGCAGATCAGCACCGAGTCCAACGAGGGCAAGCTGTTCCGCGCGATCATCGACGTTTTGGATGATATGGCGCTGACTGTTTCCGATGTGGAAGACGTTGTGGATGCAGTCTGCGATGAGCTGGATTCCATCGAGGAAGATCTGGACACCATCGAGGAGTATCTTCTGGAGGAAGATGACGAAGACTACGAGGATGATGACGAGGAGTTCGACTTCGGCGATGAGACCATCTATGAGGTCAAGTGCCCCACCTGTGGCAGCGTCATCAATCTGGACGAGGAAATGCTGGAAGCCGGCGCAATTGAGTGCCCCGACTGTGGCGAAGAACTGGAATTTGACGCAGACGAACTGGAAGAAGACGAGGTTTCCTTCTAAAAGTGCGCTGTGTGCCCTGCGCAGCGGAGAGTGCGACCTCTCCGCTGCGTAACTCCGAATAAGCATATCCTGGATAAACCGCAGTATACAGCAGGGGAGAGACAGGATAACTGAATACGCTTGGTGTTTTGCTCAGATTTGGGAGAAGCCGGCGATATGGGCCTGTAGCTCAGTCTGGGAGAGCGTACGGTTCGCATCCGTAAGGTCGAGGGTTCGATCCCCTTCAGGTCCACCATTTCGAGGAGATCACTGCTGAGAAGCGGTGATTTTTCTCTTGCGCAGACCCTTTGCGCACCCAATTTGAGCATGGATAACCCGGTGAGGGAAAAAGAAAGGATGTATCAAAGATGGAACTAAACCTCCGTAAGGACACTCGTTATGCCATCGCCTGTCCCACCAGTATGGGCGTGCGTATCACCCCTGAGGATCGAATGGCAGTACATAACTCCACCCATTTCCTGTTGCAGGCGACCAGTGCCGAATCCAACGTGCTGAATGTGGCGTCTTCTCTGGGTCGTGAGTGCCTTGCTCTGACCAAGTTTGTCAAGGGAAGCCCCATTGCTGAGTTCATCAAGAGCCAGCTCAGAGCCCGCAACATTGCCTACGAAGGCATTTCTGTGGATCAGGGTGGTCCCTGGGGTCTGCGCCATCAGTTCAATATCGCCGATTCCGGTTTCGGTCTGCGAGCACCCCGCGTGTGGAATGACCGCGCCGGTGAGGTCGGCCGTACGCTTGATATTGCCGATTTTGATGTGGAACGCATTTTTGGCAATGAGGGTGTAGGCATCCTTCATCTGTCCGGCCTGATCGCGGCCATGAGTGAACAGACCACCCAGTGCTGTTTGGAACTGGCCAAGGCCGCCAAGGCTCACGGTACGTTGATCTCCTTTGACCTGAACCACCGTGCTACTTTCTGGAAGGGTCGCGAAGAAGAACTGTCCAAGGCCTTCCATGAGATCGTCTCCGTTGCCGACATTCTGGTGGGCAATGAGGAAGACTATCAGCTTTGCCTTGGTTTCCAGGGTCCTGAGGCCGGCGGCAAGGATCTGACCTCCAAGATTGAGAACTTTAAGACCATGATCAAGCAGGCGCAGGAGCGTTATCCCAACGTGAAGATGTTCGCCACCACGCTCCGTCAGGTCATTTCTGCCAACGAGCACCTGTGGGGCGCTCTGCTTCTGGCTGATGGCAAGTGGTACGTGGAAGAGCCCCGTCCCATTCCCGTAATGGATCGTATCGGTGGCGGTGACGGCTTCTCCGGTGGCCTGCTTTACGGTGTGCTTCAGGGCTGGGATGCTGAAAAGTGCCTCCAGTTCGGTTGGGCATCCGGTGTGCTGGCGGCTTCCAGCCTGAACGATTACGCAGAACCTGCCGATGAGAAGCAGGTCTGGGATATTTATGCAGGAAATGCGAGGGTACAGAGATGAAAAAAGCAGATATTGCACTGATTGGTCTTGCCGTTATGGGCGAGAATCTGGTCATGAACATGGAGTCCAAGGGCTTCACCGTGGCCGTTTTCAACAGAACTACAGAAAAAGTGAATCAGTTCGTTCAGGGTCGTGCCGCCGGTAAGAACATTATCGGTTGCCACAGCCTGCAGGAACTGGTGGATGCTCTGGAGAAGCCCCGGAAGATCTTTATGATGGTCAAGGCCGGTAATGCCGTTGACAACATGATCGAACAGCTTCTTCCCATGCTGGACGATGGCGACATCCTGATCGACGGTGGTAACTCCCATTTCCCCGACACCATCCGCCGTACTGCCTATGTGGAAAGCCAGGGTAAGCTCTATGTGGGCACCGGCGTTTCCGGTGGCGAAGAGGGCGCGCTGAAGGGTCCCAGCATGATGCCCGGTGGCTCTCCCGCCGCATGGCCCCATGTGAAGGACATCTTCCAGGCCATCTGCGCCAGGGTGGAAGATGGCTCTCCCTGCTGTGAGTGGGTGGGCGAAAATGGCGCAGGCCATTTTGTCAAGATGGTTCATAACGGCATTGAGTACGGCGATATGCAGCTGATCTGCGAAGCCTATCAGCTTATGCGTGACGGCCTTGGCATGAGCGCCGAGGAGATGCATGAGGTCTTTGCCGATTGGAACAAGACGGAGCTGGATAGCTACCTGATCGAGATCACCCGTGACATTCTGGGCTACAAGGCTGAAAATGGCGAGGTCGTGGTAGATCAGATTCTGGATACCGCCGGTCAGAAGGGTACCGGCAAGTGGACAGCCATTTCCGCTCTGGATGAAGGTATGCCCCTGACCCTGATCGGTGAGGCCGTGTTTGCCCGTTGCCTCAGCGCCCAGAAGGCCGAGCGCGTCAACGCCGCAGAACTGTATCCCCATGCTGTTCCCGCTTTTGAAGGCGACAAGAAGGCCTTTATCGAGAACATTCGCAAGGCGCTTTACGCCAGTAAGATCATCTCCTATGCTCAGGGTTATGCTCTGATGCGGGCTGCTGCCAAGACCCACGATTGGAATCTGAATTACGGCGGTATCGCCCTCATGTGGCGTGGCGGCTGCATTATCCGCAGCGTGTTCCTTGGCAAGATCAAGGAAGCCTTCGATAAGAATCCCAATCTGGAAAACCTGCTGATGGACGGCTACTTTGCCGGTACGGTGAAAGAGCTTGTTCCCGCATGGCGTGAGGTTGTGTCCTACGCTGTCCGCGCCGGTATCCCCATGCCTGCCTTTACTTCGGCGCTGAGCTATTTTGACGGCTATACCACCGCCAATCTGCCTGCCAACCTGCTTCAGGCACAGCGTGACTACTTCGGCCCCCATACCTATGAGCGTCTGGATTCTCCCAGAGGCCAGTTCTTCCATACCAACTGGACTGGCCACGGTGGCAATACCTCTGCAAGTACGTATAACGCCTGATTTTGGCGGAAATCGCTCCCTCCGCAGTGAGGGAGCGAAACATATATTCCAGTAAAAGAAAGGATGTTACAAATGAATCTTCCTATCAATACCAACCTGACCGGTAAGGTCGCTGTTGTCACCGGTGGCGGTGGCATTCTGTGCGGTATGTTTGCTCACGCTCTGGCTTCTGCCGGTGCTAAGGTCGCTGTTCTGGACCTGAATCTGGAGGCTGCCCAGAAGGTAGCTTCCGACATCGTTGCCGACGGCGGTAACGCAAAGGCTTACCAGTGCAACGTTCTGGAAAAGGAAAGCATGGAGTCCTGCCATCAGGCTATTCTGGCTGATCTGGGTCCCTGCGACATTCTCATCAACGGCGCAGGTGGTAATAATCCTCGTGCTACTACGGACAAGGAGTATTTTGAGGTCGGTGATCTGGATGCCGATACCAAGTCCTTCTTCGATCTGGAGCAGAAGGGCGTGGAGTTCGTGTTCAACCTGAACTTTATCGGCACTCTTGTTCCCACTCAGGCTTTCGCCAAGGACATGATCGGCCGTGAGGGTTGCAACATCCTGAACATTTCCTCCATGAATGCCTATACTCCCTTGACCAAAATTCCCGCTTATTCCGGCGCAAAGGCCGCCATTTCCAACTTTACCCAGTGGCTGGCTGTTCACTTCTCCAAGGTGGGCATCCGTGTCAACGCCATTGCCCCCGGCTTCTTCTCCACCAAGCAGAACGCCGCTCTGCTGTGGAATCCCGATGGCACGCCCACTGCCCGTACCGGCAAGATTCTGGCCGCTACCCCCATGGGTCGTTTCGGCGAATCCGAGGAGCTTCTGGGCGCTCTGCTGTTCCTGCTGAACAACGAGGCCGCTTCCTTCATTACCGGCGTTGTCCTGCCTGTTGACGGTGGCTTCTCCGCTTACAGTGGTGTCTGATATGGATCGTTATTATCTGGCGAAATCGGAAGCCGGCCTGTCCGGCGAGGAGATCAAAAAAGCTCTGCTGGAATCTCTGGAAGGGAAGACCCTCAATAAGGTTCTGATCATACCTCCGGATTTTACCCGTTTTCACTCCAATGCGGGCTTTATCACCAATGCCTATTACCATGCCCTGAAGGAGCGTGGCTGTCATGTTGACCTGCTTCCCGCACTGGGCACTCATGAGCCTGTGTCCAAAGAGCAGGCCAAGGCCATGTTCGGCGATATTCCCTATGAGTGCTTTATCCCCCACAACTGGCGTACTGACGTGGTGAACATCGGCGAAGTGCCTGCCTCTTATCTGGAGGAGATCACCGACGGTCTGTGGCATGATCCTGTCAGTGTGGAAGTAAATAAGCTGGTCATGGACGAGAGCTATGACCTGATCATCTCTCCCGGTCAGGTCGTGCCCCATGAGGTCATCGGCATGGCAAATCATTCCAAGAACCTCTTTGTGGGTGTCGGTGGCAGTGACATGATCAACAAGAGCCACATGGTTGGCGCTGTCTACGGTATGGAGCGGATGATGGGCAAGGATCATACCCCTGTGCGGAAGATCTTTGACTACGGCATGGAGCACTTCCTGAAGGATCGCCCCATCCTGTTTATCCTCACAGTCACCACCGCTCCCGGTGGCAATATCCATACCCACGGCCTGTTTATCGGCGATACCCGCAAGACTCTGGAGCGTGCCATCGAGCTGGCGCAGGAGAAGAATATCGACTTCGTGGAGACCGGCATGAAAAAGTGCGTGGTCTACCTGAATCCTGAGGAATTCAAGAGCACATGGTTGGGCAATAAGGCGGTCTACCGTACCAGAATGGCCATTGCCGATGGCGGTGAACTGCTGATTCTCGCCCCCGGTATCACCAAATTTGGTGAGGACAGCCAGTGCGATGCCCTGATTCGTAAATACGGCTATAAGGGTCGCCTGAATACTCTGGAGCAGTTCCGCAAGCCTGAGAACGATGACCTGCGTGCCAATATGGGCGCGGCAGCGCACCTGATTCACGGATCTTCCGACGGTCGCTTCTCTGTCACCTATGCGGTCAAGGAGATCACCAGTGAGGAGATCGAGGGCGTTGGCTTCCAGTCTGCCGACTATGACGAAATGGTCAAGCGGTATGACCCGGAAAAGCTGTCCTATGGCTATAATACCATGCCCGACGGTGAGGAGATCTATTTCATCCCCAATCCCGCTCTGGGTCTGTGGATCAACAAAGAGAAGTTCTGATATGGGCGTAAAACTGATTTTGTTGGATCTGGACGGTACACTCCTGAATTCGGATAAACTGATTTCCGACAGAGAGTATTCCGCCCTTGAACGAGCCCATCAGATGGGCGTACATATCGTGCCCAGTACCGGCCGTTTCTTCGCGGGTATGCCCAAGGTCGTGCGGGATCTGCCCTTTGTCCGCTATGCCATAACCGTCAATGGGGCGGAGGTCTATGATGTGCAGGCCGAAAAAGCCATTTCCCGGGCCGAGATTCCGTGGAAACAGGCCGATGAGGTCTATGCACGTCTGGATACATTCCCGGTTATCTACGACTGTTTTCAGGACGGCTGGGGCTATATGGACGCGGAGCTCTATGCCCGTATCGATGAGTTCATTGCAGATCCTCGGGTCAACCGGATGGTCAAGGAGCTGAGAAAGCCGGTCACGGAATTCCGCAAGACCATGGCCATAGAGCAAAAGCCGGTGCAGAAGATTCAGATGTTCTTCACCGATCAGCAGACCCGCCTGGCTACATGGGAGACCCTGAAGCAGGAGTTTCCTGAGCTGACTGTGACCAGCTCCATCTCCAATAATGTGGAGCTCAACGCCAAACTGGCCCATAAGGGCGAGGCGTTACGCCGTCTGTGTGACCATCTGGGCATTTCCATAGAGGAGACTATGGCTTTCGGCGACGGCCCCAACGATTGCTCCATGATCGAAACGGCGGGAATCGGCGTGGCCATGGATAATGCCTGCCCGGAACTGAAACAGGTGGCAGACTATATCACTGATACCAATGATAACTTTGGCGTGGCCAAGGCCATCGAAAGATTCTGCCTTAACCCTTAATAACGAAAAAACAGCTCCCCGACAGGGGAGCTGTTTTTGATTGAATTTAACCACCCAGCAGGGTGATGCCTTTGCGTATACGAGACAGAGATTCCTCCTTACCCAGAAGAGCGCAGAGCTCGGTCGCACCGCCGGGAGTAGAGGCTTTGCCGGATACGGCTACCCGCAGAGGCCAAAGAAGAATGGAATTCTTCACTTCCATCTGCCCTGCAAGAGCCACAAGACTCTCGTAGAGGCTTTCGTTTGTCCAGGTATCCAGACCCTCCAGAACAGGCAAAACGGCCTGCAGGGAAGCCAGAGAGTTCTCCAGATTGGTTTTGGACTTTTTGTGAACGTACAGCTCTGTATCATAGTCCGGGAGCTTATCCAGAAAATCTACCCGCTCAGGCAGATCGGAGAGGATCTCACAGCGGGACTGCACCAGAGAGGCAACGGCTTTCAGATCCAGCGCCGGGTTGGTAATGGCCTGCTTCAGCCAGGGCTCTGCCTTTTCGTAGAACGCTTCGGGAGAGAGCTTCTTCATGTATTCCACGTTCATCCACCTGAGCTTCTGAATGTCAAAGACAGCAGGGGACTTGGAAATGCCGGCAATATCAAAAGCCTGCACAAGCTCCTCCAGAGAGAAGAATTCCTGCTCGGACAGCTCGCCCTTGGGGGACCAGCCCAGCAGAGCAACATAGTTGAGCACTGCGTCAGTCAAATAGCCCTGCTCGATCAGATCCTCATAGCTGGGATCGCCGTGACGCTTGGACATTTTGTGTTGCGCATCCCGCATAACAGGGGAGCAGTGGACGTAGGTGGGAATATCCCAGCCAAAGCCTTGATAGAGAAGATTGTATTTGGGGGCAGAGGAGAGGTACTCACTGCCACGGACAACGTGGGTGATGCCCATCAGATGATCGTCCACAACGTTGGCAAAATTGTAGGTAGGCAGACCGTCCCGCTTCATCAGTACCTGATCGTCCAGAGTCTTGTTTTCCACCGTAATATCGCCGAAGGAAACATCGTGGAAGGTGGTCGTACCTTCATGGGGAATCTTCTGACGGATCACATAGGGCAGACCGGCAGCCAGTTTGGCCTGTGCCTCCTCGGCTGTTAAACTGCGACAGGGGTCAGCTGCGCGGTTAA
>JAZSAW010000102.1:0-17253 GCA_045602105.1 Candidatus Avilachnospira sp. | reverse complement strand
AATTTTCTCACATCTTTGAACCGGCTGGTGGCCTTTTCCGTAAAGTTGTAGACCTTCTCATCCAAAACCAAATCCATTTCCCCCACGAACTCCGTGAAGTCACCGCCGAAGCCCTTTTTGAAGCGGTAGAGTCCGTAAAGGGGATTGTCCTCGCTGATGTCACCGGAGACGCCCCGGAAGTCGTAAATGCGACAGCCGGTCTCAATGGCCCAGCGAATCATCTCCCACTGGAGCAGATAATTGGGCATGAGATTGCGGTGCTCGTTGGAGGACGCGCCGTAGAGATACCAGACCTTATCGCCGTAGTGGATGGCCAGCGTGCCGGCAATGGGCTCGCCCTCATGGAACGCCATATACAGCCGGCAGTGCTCACCCAGATTGTCCAGCATGGCGGAGAAATACTCCGGCTGGCGGGTGACGAAGCCGTCCCGGACGCCGGTGGTCAGCATCAGCCGGGCAAATTCAGGAATCATCTCCTGCCCGCAGATCTTCACTTCCACGCCCTTTTTCTGGGCGACACGGATATTATACCGCCATTTCTGGTGGAAGCCCGCCATGACCTCCTGTTCGGTCTTGCCCTCTATATTCAGGCGGAACACATAGCGGGGCTGGATGGCCTCAAAATTCTTCCCGCCCTCCTTGGACTGAAAGCCGTAGCTCCTGAGCATTTTGGCAAATTCCGTATTGCTTGATGGGACATCCGGGTCGATTTTGATGACATAGCAATCGTATTCCTCTGCAAGGGCCTTTGCGCCACTGAGCAGGCGGGCAAAGGTCTGCTCATCATCCAGATCGCAGACAGGGCCACGGCAGGCATACATCATACTGCGCTTGACAAAGGGCATCTGGCGCACCATGACCGCCATGGTTCCGCGAATTTTTCCGTCACTGCCCCGGACAGCAATGGCATCCCACTCCCACATGGGCTTCTGCTTGCTCCACAGATAGCTCTGAGCAAAATTCCCCTTGGGGTGGGACTGGACAAATTCTTCGTATTCCGGAATAGTCTCCGGGGTGATCAGTTCATACATGGGCAAAACTCCAACAATCGATTTACAGCTTTTCCGGGTCAAGGCAAAGACCCGTTTCGTCCTCCAGCTCCTTCAGGAACTTTTTTTCCTGCTTGGTGGTAAACCGCAGACCCCGGTACATATCCGGGCGGCGGGCAAAGGTACGCAGGAGGGACTGCTTTCTCCGCCAGCGATCCACCTTTCCGTGGTCGCCGGAAAGGAGAATTTTCGGCACAGAAAGTCCGTGCCAGGTTTCCGGACGGGTGTACTGGGGATATTCCAGCGTCCCCGCCCAGTGGCTTTCATCGGTAAAACATTCCTCGTCCCCCAGCACGCCGGGGACAAGCCGGCAAACGGCGTCCGCCACAGCCATGGCGGGAATCTCCCCACCGGTCAGGACGAAATCGCCAATGGAAATTTCTTCGTCCACACACTCGTCGATAAACCGCTGGTCAATGCCCTCATAGTGTCCGCAGACCAGAATGAGGTTGTCATATTCATCCCGCAGACGGCGGGCGTCAGCCTGAGTAAAGGTCTTTCCGCAGGGGGAGAGGTAGATGGTATGGACAGGCGCGCCCACTTCATCGCAGATCGCCCGCCAGCAACGGTAGAGGGGGTCAGCCTGCAACACTGCGCCGTGACCGCCTCCGTAGGGGTAGTCGTCCACCTGATTTTGCTTGTTGGTGGTGTAGTCCCGAATCTGCCATGCCTCAATGCGGATAAAGCCCCGCTCCTGGGCTCTGCCCAGAATACTCTCGTTCATCATATCCCCGACCGTATCGGGGAACAGGGTCATAATGTCAATTCGCATCGGTTCTCATTCCTTCAATGAGATGGACGGTCACATGACCGGCAGAGGGGTCAAGCTCCTCCACAAATTCCTTCACAGCGGGGATGAGATACTCATGCTCCCCACGCACCACATAGACGTCATTGCCCGGCGGGGTCAGGACATCCACGATTTTTCCGATCTCCTTGCCATCAGCCAGAACAGGCAGACCGATCAGGTCGGCAATGAACATGACGCCCGCTTCCAGCTCCACATCCTCACGGCTGATGCACAGCTCCTTATTCCGCAGAGCCATGGCATCCTCCACCGTGTCCACGCCCTCCAGCTTCAGGAGAATCATAGACTTCTGCCGGGAACTGCTCTGAACGGCGTAGGCCTTGCCGTCAATAAAAAAGCGGTCATAGTCCAGCAGATCATCGGGGTCATCGGCCCATGGCATGACCTTCACATGACCCCGCAGGCCGTGGGTATTGACGATCTGCCCGGTGGGCAGGAATTTGTTGGACATATATGCCCTCCTGTGATGGTTTTTCCTTATTGTATCACAAAATCTTCCGCTTTGCACCCTTTTTCCGAAATTAGACTTGACTGTTTGAATTTTGGCAAGTATGTTGAACATAGAAACAAAAAGGAGGGATCGCTTTGGTGCAAAAACGCATTGCCGCCATCCATGATCTGTCCTGCTTCGGCAAGTGCTCGCTGACTGTGGCTCTGCCGGTCATTTCCTCCATGGGAATCGAGTGCGCCGTTGTGCCCACTGCGGTGCTGACCGGTCATTTCGCCGCCCTGCCTCAGGTCAGCGTTCTGGATCTGACAGACCGCATGGCGGAGCTTGCCGACCACTGGCAGGCGGGTGGCGTGGAATTTGACGGCATTTTTTCCGGCTATCTGTCCTCTCCCCAGCAAGCCCGGCAGGTGGCGGACTTCGTCTGCCGTTTCCGCAGGGAAAACACCCTGTTCGTGGCGGACCCGGCTATGGCAGACCGGGGAACGCTTTACCGGGGCTTTGATGAAAAGCAGGTGCAGGCCATGAAAGCCCTGTGCGCCATGGCGGATGTGACTGTGCCCAATGTCACCGAAGCCTGCCTGATGCTGGGCATGGACTATGCCCCCATCCAGAGCCGTGGGCAGATAGAAGCCCTGCTGGACGGCATGGTGAAGCTCGGGGCAAGGCAGGCAGTCATCACTGGGGTAAGCACGGAAGAAAATCGGGTGGGCATCGCCTGCCGAAGCGGGGAAGCAGTCAAATTCTTTGACCGGAAGAAAGTTCCCGGACATTATAATGGTACAGGCGACCTGTTCGCCAGCGTCCTGACCGGCTGTCTGGTCCGGGGGCAGGACTTCTTCTCTTCGGCAAAGACCGCCATGGATTTTACCGGTCATGTCATCGCCCAGACCGCAAAAAATCCCCAGCATCGCCCCTATGGGGTGGATCTGGAACAGCATCTTGGGGAGCTGGCAGAGTTTTTGTCTTTGTAAATTCTTCCAGTTTTGGCAGGATTTATTCTGGATTTTTCCCGGTTTCCTGTTGAAAAACGGAGATTTTTCCTCTATAATAAGGAAAACCCATCAACCTTTACCGGGGGCTTGCCCCCATGACAGATAGGAGCGATCACCATCAAAAAGAAAGGAAAGTTCGAACAGCCCAGAACGGGCTTGTTCCGGCAGGAGGACGAGGGCGCGACCATGCAGATTCCCATCATCCCCGACGCCCAGCTTCCTCCCGAGCCACCGGAAGAACCCCCTGTACAGCAAAAAAACCGCCTGCCTCTGTATGTGACCATAGCTGTGGCAGGTGTCATCGTGTTGGCTCTGCTCATCTGGGGCACTGCCCTGAAGCTGGGCAAGACCATTTATCCCAATGTCTATGTGGCGGGAATCCATGTGGGACAGATGGAGCGGGCGGAAGCCATTGACGCGGTGGATGAGGCGGTGGAAGCCTCCTATTCCTCCTCCACCCTGCGGGTACAGCTCCCGGACCGCACCTTATCCTTCAGCCCGGAGCAGACCAATGTGGCGCTGGACGCCGAGGACGCCATTGACGAAGCCCTGTCCTACGGACGGCGTGGCGGTCCGATCTCTGCCCTCATCGGCTACTGGAACGCCCGCAACCGGGAGCATTATATCGATCTGCAGACCATTCTGGATCTGGACACCGACTATATCCGCCAGATGATCGATCAGGTGGCGCAGGAAGTCCGCATGGAGGCCGAGCCCTCTACCGTGGAGCTGAGCAAGGACGAAAAGACCCTGACGGTGCAGGTGGGCTATCCCGACCGGAAGCTGGATGCCGACGGGCTCTATGACGCGGTCTATGAGGCCTTTGTGTCCAGTGATTTTACCCCTCTGGTCTGGGACTACGAGGAAGTCCCCTGTGCGCCTGTGGACCTGACGGAATATTATGAAAAATACTGCACGGAAATGACCGAGGCGTACTTCGATGAGGATGCCCGGAAGATCGTGGAGGAAGTGCCGGGCTACGGCTTTGACCTTGACGACACCATGACCCGTCTGGAACAGGCCAAGCCGGGCAGTAAGGTGGTCATCCCCTTCGGAGACCTGACCCCGGAGGTCACCAAGGCGTCTCTGGACAGTAAGATGTTCGGCGAGAAGCTTTACAGCAAGTCCACCACCTATGTCAATAACGCCAACCGCACCACCAACCTGCGCCTTGCCTGCGAGGCCATCAACGGCACGATACTCAAGCCCGGCGATGTGTTCTCCTTTAACGACGTTGTGGGCGAGCGGACAGAGGCCAAGGGCTATCTCCCCGCCACCATCTACGGCGGAGAAGGCGAAAGCGTGGACGGCATCGGCGGTGGCATCTGTCAGGTGGCATCCACCATCTATTACGCCACCCTGCACATGGATCTCAAGCAGGTACAGCGTGAGCCCCATATGTATGCCGTCACCTATGTGGACTTGGGCATGGACGCCACGGTCTACTGGAAAAGCATCGACTACAAGTTTGAAAACACCCTGGACTATCCCATCAAGATTCAGGCAAACTTAGACGGCGGTACGTGCAACATCACCTTCTGGGGAGAAAAGCCTCTGGAAAAGACGGTGAAAATGTCCTATAACGTCCTTGAGACCTATCCATGGGCAGAAAAGGAAGAGCTGGACGAGACCAAGCCTGTGGGCTTCCGGGAAGAAAAAGCCACCCCCTATACCGGCTATAAAGTGGTGACCTACAAGACCATCTATGATGCCGACGGGGAGAAAATTTCTCAGGAAGAAGAGGCGTACAGCACCTACAAGAAGCGGGATCATATCTTTGTTGTCGGTCCTGCGGAGGAAGTGCTTCCCGAAGATCCCGACCTTCCCCTGAATCCCGAAGACCCGCTGGATCCCAACGACCCCCTGTTCCCCGATTGGGAAGAGGATGACTGGCTGGAAAGCCCATGGGAAGAGGACGACACCTCCGACCCCCTTGACCCGGCTTGGTAATGCAAAAGTGATGCATACGTCAAAAGCCTCCCTCATCAGAGGGAGGCTTTTTGTATCGCCATTTTCCCATAAAAAAGTAGGCGTTTTCCGGAAAACCCCTATGGTTTTCTTGGGACAGAGGGGATAAATTGTCCCACCTTCCATTTTCTTTCGGTCAATGTGCACAAATTTTACCGCTTCCTGAGCCAAATACTTTGGAAAGAAACGATAAGTTGAAAAAATCATGGAAAAATCATTGCAATTCCGCACTTTTTGCCCTAAAATATCCAAGGAAAGAAAGGCGTTGGTCCTATGCTGAACATTGTACTGGTCGAGCCGGAGATTCCGGCCAACACGGGAAATATCGCCCGCACCTGCGCTGCCACCGGCAGTGTCCTGCATCTGGTGAAGCCCTTGGGCTTCGACATCTCCGACAAGGCGGTGAAGCGTGCCGGACTGGACTACTGGCATCTGGTGGATGTGCGGGTCTATGAAGACCTGGGAGATTTTTTCCAAAAAACCGGTGCAAAGGACATCTGGCTCATGACCACCAAAGCCCCGAGAAGCTATGCCCAGGCGGAATTTTCCCCGGACTGCTATCTGGTCTTTGGCAAGGAGACCAAGGGTCTGCCGGAGGAGCTTCTGGCTCAGCATCCCGACCGGTGTCTGCGCATCCCCATTCGGGCGGAGGCTCGCAGTCTGAACCTGAGCAATTCTGTGGCCATCACGGTCTTTGAGGCGCTGAGGCAACAGGATTTTCCCCATCTGCTGGAGCAGGGCGCCATGACGGCGTGGGACATTTGAACTGAATTATTTTTAGGAGGCAAACCGTATGAACTACAATAAAAAGTCCGTGGAAGATATTGAAGTAGCCGGTAAGCGGGTACTTTGCCGTTGTGACTTCAACGTGCCCACCAAGGGTGGCGTCATCACCAGCGACAAGCGTATCGTTGCCGCTCTGCCCACCATCCAGTATCTGGTCAAGGCCGGCGCAAAGGTCATCCTCTGCTCCCACATGGGCAAGCCCAAGGGCGAGTACAAGCCCGAGCTGAGCCTGCAGGTGGTGGCTGACCGTCTGTCCGAACTGCTGGGTCAGACCGTTATCATGGCCAAGGACGTGGCCGGCGAGGACGCCAAGGCCAAGGCCGAAAAGCTGGAAAACGGTCAGGTCATGCTTCTGGAGAACACCCGCTTTGAAAAGGGCGAGACCAAGAACGACGCCGAGCTGAGCAAACAGCTGGCTTCTCTGGCTGACATCTTCGTCAACGATGCCTTCGGCACGGCGCACCGCGCCCATTCCTCCACCGCCGGTGTGGCTGACTATCTGCCCGCCGCCTGTGGCTATCTGATCGAGAAAGAGATCGGCATCATGGGCAAGGCTCTGGCCGACCCCGAGCGTCCCTTCGTTGCCATTCTGGGCGGCGCAAAGGTCTCCGACAAGCTCAATGTCATCAACAATCTGCTGGAGAAGGTGGATACCCTCATCATCGGTGGCGGTATGGCCTATACCTTCCTGGCTGCCAAGGGCTACGCCGTGGGCAAGTCCCTGCTGGATACCGAGAAGATCGACTACTGCAAGGAAATGATGGCCAAGGCCGAAGCCAAGGGCGTCAAGCTCCTGCTGCCTGTAGATACTGTGGTTGCCGCCGGCTTCCCTGATCCCATCGACGGTCCTATCGACGTGCAGACCGTGGCTTCCGACGCCATCCCCGCCGACAAGGAAGGTCTGGACATCGGCGAAAAGACCCGTGAACTCTTTGCCGATGCCGCCAAGAACGCCAAGACCGTTGTCTGGAACGGACCTATGGGCGTGTTTGAAAACCCCACCCTCGCCAAGGGCACTATCGCTGTGGCCGAGGCTCTGGCAGCCTCTGAGGCTACCACCATCGTCGGCGGCGGCGACTCCGCAGCAGCCTGCGAACAGCTGGGCTTCGCCGACAAAATCACCCATATCTCCACCGGTGGCGGCGCTTCTCTGGAGTTCCTGGAAGGTCTGGAACTGCCCGGCATCGCCTGTCTGGAAAACAAATAAGAAATTTAGATATAGGAGCATCATTACATGAACAGAAAGTATCGTAAGACGGTCATTGCCGCCAACTGGAAGATGAACAAGACCCCCACAGAGACCAAGGCTTTCATGGCTGAGTTCAAGCCCATGATGCCCAAGTGTCGCTGGTGCGACGTGGCCATCTGCGTGCCCGCCGTCTGCATCCCTGTTGCTGTCCGCGCCATGCGTGAGACCCGCGTGGGTATCGGCGCTGAAAACTGCAACGCCAACGCCTCCGGTGCCTATACCGGCGAGATCGCCACCAATATGCTGGTGGATGCCGGCTGTAAGTACGTCATCATCGGCCACTCCGAGCGTCGCGCCATGGGCGAGACCGATGCCGACGTCAACGCCAAGGTCAAGGCCGCTCTGGCTGCCGACCTGATTCCCATCATGTGCGTGGGTGAGACGCTGGAACAGCGGGAGATCGGCATTACCGAGGAGTGGATCACCATGCAGATCAAGGCCGGTCTGGACGGCGTTGCTGAGGACAAGATCCGCAAGATCGTCATCGCCTACGAGCCCATCTGGGCCATCGGCACCGGCAAGACCGCTACCCCCGAGCAGGCTGAGGAAGTCTGCGAGCATATCCGCACCGTCATCCGCAAGCTCTTCGGCGCAAAGATCGCCCGTGCGACCTCCATCCTCTACGGTGGCAGCATGAACGAGAAGAACGCCTACGAGCTGCTGGCGCAGCCCGACATCGACGGCGGCCTCATCGGCGGCGCATCCCTCGTCCCCGAGAAGTTCGTCAAGATCATCGAAGCTGCCAATCAGCCCACTGCTTAAGGTAAAAAACAGCCTCCCTTGATGGGAGGCTGTTTTTATTCGTTCCCTCGCTCCTGTCGGCGGAAGGCGCTGGGGCTCATGTTAAAATACCGCTTAAACGCCCCGGAGAAGGCATGGATGGAGGCAAACTGCAAATGCTCGCCGATGTCCGTGACGCTCATGTTGCTGGAGCGCAGAAGCTCCGCCGCCGTAGCCAGCTTCTTCTGCAGAAGATAGTCCTTCATGGTGACCCCCAGCTTTTCCCGGAAAATATGGGACAGGTAATACTCGCTGTAAGACAGGGCTTCCGCCACCTGCCGAACGGTGGTCAGCTTGATGTAATGGGTGTCGATATGCTTCATGGCGCGGTAGACCGCGTAGCCGGGGGTGGAGGAGCGGACACTGCCCACCGTACCCACCGGGTTTCCCCGTAGGATTCGGCAAAGGGTGATGAGAAGCTGGACGAAGTAGAAATAGATCATGTTCCGGCTTTCCTCATCCCGGAAAAACACCTCGGTCATCAGGCTGGAAAACAGCTTCTGCACGCCACCTTCATCCTCAAGGAGAAAATCCCGCTTCCCCCTGACCAGCTGGGCAAAGGAGCGCACTTCCGTGCCGGCGGGGTCGAGGGTAAAGCCGATGCAGAAATAATGCAGATTTTGCTCCGGGTCCACCACAATGCGGTGGACCTGTCCTTTTTCAATATAGTGAATCTGTCCCGGCGAGATCTCCCGCACCGTATCTCCGCACCAGACCTTCGCCTTGCCGGAGACCACATAGGTCAGCTCGTCACAGCTCTGCCGGTGGGCGGGCATCTCACTGCCCCGAATCAGCGACAGCTCCGCGATTTGGAAAATATCTCCCGCCGGTGTGCGCATCTGTCCGCGGGGAAACCGGGTGTCGTAGGAAAAGACCTTATTCACGGGCATACCGCCCCCTTTCAGTTTGGTTGTACCACAGACAACGGTGTTTTGCAAGAGAAACCGCAATTTTTTTACAATCTTTCCGCAACTGGAAATCTTGTCCTGCCCTATGGTTTCGGTATATGATATAAATGCCGAAAGGACTCGGCTATTTGTTTCGACCACAATTAACTGTCTACTAACAGGAGGTACTATCATGAATGTTGCTGTCATCGGCTGTGGCCGTATCGCCAACAGCGCCCACATCCCTTCTTACATGGCCAACGAAAAGGCCACCATCAAGTATTTCTGCGACATCGACATCTCCCGCGCCGAGAAGGCCGTGAAGGAGTATGGCTGCGGTACTGCCGTTGCCGATTACAAGGAAGTTCTGGCTGATCCCGAAGTGGTCGCCGTGTCCATCTGCGTGCCCAACCAGATGCACAGCGTCATCGCCATGGACGCTCTGCGCGCCGGCAAGCACGTTCTGTGCGAAAAGCCCGCTGCCCGTACGTTCGAGGAAGCTCTGGAAATGCAGAAGGTCCAGCATGAGACCGGCATGACCCTGAACATCGGCGTGGTCAACCGCTTCAACACCAACGTCAACAAGCTCAAGGAGCTTATCGAGCAGGGCGAGCTGGGCGAGATCTATCAGGTCTACGTCAGCTTCCGTAACCGCCGTTCCATCCCCGGTCTGGGCGGTCCTTTCACCACCAATGCCATCTCCGGCGGCGGCGTTATGATCGACTGGGGCGTCCACTTCTTTGACATCGTTATGTACTGCTGCGGCGACCCCAAGACCAAGAGCGTTTCCGCCGAGTGCTTCTGCAAGCTGGGCAAGAACATCTCCGAGTACACCTACACCTCCATGTGGGCAGGCCCTGAGATCCCCGACGGCACTTACGACGTGGAAGACGCCGTTACCGGCATCATCCGCACCGAAGGCCCTGTCATCTCCTTCAACGGCGCATGGGCTCAGAACATCGAGCAGAACGAAATGTACATCGACTTCCTGGGCACCAAGGGTGGCGTCCGCCTGAAGTACGGTGGCACTTTCACCCTGTGCTCCACCAAGAACGGCATGCTGACCACCACCACCTTCCAGACTCAGGAAAAGAAGATGTTCCAGGAAGAGATCGATGCATTCATCAACTGCATCGAGACCGGCAAGCGTGAGGTTTCCCACATCGACACCAACATCATCACTGCCCAGATGATGGATGCCGTCTACCGCTCCGCCAAGGAACACCGTGAAGTGACCCTGTAAGAGGTACAAATCATGAAAAAAATCGGATTTATCGACTATTTTCTCAATGAATGGCACGCCGACAACTACCCGGAGATGATCAAAAAGGCCTCCGACGGTGAGTTTGAAGTCTGCTACGCCTACGCTTACACCGAGCCCCCTGTTGGCTCCAACAAGCTCTCCAACGCCCAGTGGGCCGAGGAGCACGGCGTGGAACTGCTTTCTTCCATCGAAGAAGTTATCGAAAAGAGCGATCTGCTCATCGTCCTGTCCCCGGACAATCCGGAAATGCACGAGGAGCTGTGCAAGCTCCCTCTGGCCTCCGGCAAGCTGACCTATGTGGACAAGACCTTCGCCCCGGACAAGGAGACCGCAAAGCGGATCTTCGCCAACGCCGAGGCCCACAACACCCCCTGCTTCTCCACCTCCGCCCTGCGCTTTGCCGCAGAGCTGGCCAATTTCGACAAGGACAACATCTGCCGTGTCTACACGGAAGGTCCTTCCTCCCTGAGCATCTACTCCATCCATCAGATCGAGCCCATGGTCAGCCTGATGAACTGCCACCCCCTGCGGGTCATGTATCTGGGCGACGAGAAGCATCCCTCCTATCTGGTGGAGTTTGAAAACGGCAAGGTGGCGCAGGCCTACCACCGCAACAATCCCGGCATGACCTTCCGCTTCTCCACCGTCAATGCGGAAAACCGTGCCACCATCTGCGATGTGACCTCCAACTTCTTTGCCCTGTTTATCGACGCTCTGGTGGAATTCTTCCGCACCGGCGTTGCCCCCGTGCCCCACGAGCAGACCATTGATGTCATTGCCATCCGGACTGCCGTCATCGAGGCAGCACAGACCCCCTATCAGTGGGTGAATGTGTAAGCCCCCCTTATTTTACCAAAGAGGAGCGCGAGCTTATGTATCAGTTTCCTATCGGCGTCATGCTGGATTCCTTCCAGCTTGACACCCTTTCTGCTATTCGCAAATCCGTAGAGATCGGCGCAAAGGGCGTGCAGATGTATGCCTCCCGCGGCGACCATTCTCCGGAGAAAATGTCCCCCGCTGCCCGGCGGGAGCTGCTGCAGATCATGAAGGACAATGGTCTGGTGTTCTCCGCCATCTGTGGCGATCTGGGCATGGGCTTCGGTGATCCGGCGAAAAACCCCGGTCTCATCGACCAGTCCAAGGCCATTCTGGATCTGGCAAAGGATCTGGAGTGCAATATCGTCACCACCCATATCGGCGTTGTCCCCGGTGATGTCAGCCATCCCCGCTACGCCATCATGCAGGAGGCCTGCTCCACGCTGGCCGCCTATGCCGACTCCATGGACGCCCATTTTGCCATCGAGACCGGTCCTGAGACCTCCGCGACCCTGAAAAAGTTCCTGGACTCTCTGGGCTCTACGGGCGTTGCCGTCAACCTTGACCCTGCCAATCTGGTCATGGTCACCGGAGACGACCCGGTGCAGGCGGTCTACAACCTGAAGGATTACATCGTCCATACCCACGCCAAGGACGGCATCAAGCTTCTGGACGGCGACCCGGAGATCATCTACGGCGTCAAGGACATCGAAGAGGTCATCCAGCAGGGTGAGCTGTTCCGGGAACTGCCTCTGGGTCAGGGTCATGTGCCCTTTGTGCCCTACCTGAAAGCGCTGGAGGACATTGGCTACCGGGGCTTCCTGACCATCGAGCGGGAAGTGGGCGACGACCCTGCGGCAGACATTTCTCTGGCGGCAAACTATCTGCGTAAGTGCATGAACGAGGTGTCTTCCCTGTGAAAACCTATAACCTCGCCCTGATCGGCTGCGGTCACATGGGTGAGACCCATCTGGAACATATTTACTGCAAAGAGAATGTCTGCGTAAGCTGGGTCTGCGACAAGGACGAGAGCAGAGCCAAAGCCTTTGCCCGACGGTTCGGTGCGAAAAATATCTGCACCGATGCGGAAGCCTGCATCAGCCGGGAGGATGTGGACATTGTCATCATTGCCACTTATCCCTCCTCCCATCTGGATCTGCTGAAGCTGTGCATCCAATACGGCAAGCACGTGATCTGCGAAAAGCCCATCGCCCCGGATCTGGAGAGCGGACGGGAATTTGTCCGTCTGGT
The DNA here is from genome assembly GCA_045602105.1 of Candidatus Avilachnospira sp. GTDB lineage: Bacteria > Bacillota > Clostridia > Oscillospirales > Oscillospiraceae > Avoscillospira. The sequence continues at coordinate 4,952 of JAZSAW010000102.1, read as the reverse complement.
CAAGGAAAATCCCCAGATCAAGGTGCTGGTGGGGCATATCCTCCATCACAACCAGACCTACCGCAAGGTGGCGGAGATGATTCATGAAGGCGCCATCGGTAAGCCCATCATCATGCGCATGACCCAGAATCATCATACGTTGGACTGGCCCAGATACCGCCGGCTCATTGAGGAGACCGCCCCCATCGTGGACTGTGGCGTGCATTATTTTGATGTCATGCGCTGGTTTACCGGTGCGGAGATCAAAAGCCTGTCCGGTGTGGGTCTGCGGACGGAACCCGACCTGCCCGCCGGAAAGAACAACTACGAGATGGTCACCGTTACGCTGGATGACGGCTCTGTGGCGTTCTATGAAGCCGGCTGGACCAAGGCCATTTCCTCCGATAACCGCAAGGAATTTGTGGGTCCCAAGGGAAGTATCCGTCTGGTCTATGCCAAGGATCGCACCAGCCATCAGGAGCAGGGCGACCTGATCGAGTATTACTCCGTAGACGAGGACAGCTATCACATCATCAATGTGTTGGCAGAGCGCAAGCCCACGGATATTCAGCTGACCTGCCTGATCCGGATGATCGAGGAGGATCTCCCCGCCATCCCCACCATCGATGAGGTTTACGCCAGCTTCTGCACCGCTTGGGAAGCAGAACGGGTCATTCAGGAATCCTGCAAGAAATAAGACGAAGGCTCCCTCTCACGAGGGAGCCTTTCATCTTTCCTTAAAACTTTTTGCTTTCCGCTACGGCCAACTGGTCACAGCGGTTATTTTTTTCATGCTCGGCGTGACCCTTGACCCAGTGGTAGCGCACGTCATGCTTGGCCACCAGAGGAAGAAGCTCCTCCCACAGGTCCACATTGAGGGCGGGCTTTTTATCGGACTTGATCCAGCCCTTTTTCTTCCAGCCATAGACCCAGCCCTTTTCCAGGGCGTCGATGACATACTTGGAATCCGAGTACAGCTCCACGACGCAGGGCTCTTTCAGAGCCGACAGGGCGGTGATGACCGCCGTCAGCTCCATGCGGTTATTGGTGGTCATGGCCTCTCCGCCGGAGAGCTCTTTTTCTGTTTCCCCATACTGGAGAATCGCTCCCCAGCCTCCCGGTCCGGGATTGCCGGAGCAAGCTCCGTCGGTATAGATGGTTACGGTTTTCATCTGTTGCCCTTATTCCTGTTCTTCTTCCGGCTCTTTGTCCGTTCTCTGCATGGAGATGACCTCATTGCCGGCCTCCAGACGCATCAGGATGACGCCCTGCGCGCTCCGGCTGTAGGTATTGATGCCGGAGGCCGCCATACGGATGATGACACCGCCACTTTCAATGAGCATGACATCGTCCTCATCGTCCACCATGGCAATGTCTGCCACCCGACCGGTCTTGGCGGTCAGATGATAGTTCTTCAGGCCCTTACCGCCACGGTTTTGCACATGGTATTCCTCCACAGGGGTGCGCTTACCATAACCGTTTTTGGTTACGGTCAGCAGTTCCTTGCCCTCCTGCGCAACCACAGCGCCGACCACCCGGTCGCCACGCTCCAGACGGACGCCACGGACACCGGTGGCCTCACGACCCATGGGACGGACGTCATTTTCATCAAAGCAGATGGCCATACCGCCCTCGGTGGCGATGATGATCTTATCGCGACCGGTGGTTTTCAGGACATTGATCAGCTCGTCGCCCTCGTCCAGATTCAGTGCCCGGATACCGCCCTTGCGGTTGGTGTCCAGGGTCTTCATGGACAGGCGTTTGACTGTGCCGTTTCTGGTGACCATGACCAGATAGGCGTCCTCCTCCATCTCCCGTGTCAGGAGCATAGTGGTGATTTTTTCTTCCGGCTCAAGAGGCAGAATATTGACGATGGCCGTACCTCTTGCCGTCCGTCCGGCTTCGGGAATCAGATAGCCTTTCCGGCGGTGCACCCGTCCGGTGTTGGAGAAGAACAGGAGCATATCGTGGGTCGAGGCCACGAACAGGCTCTTGACATAGTCTTCCTCCTTGAGGTTTTGCGCGGTCACGCCACGACCGCCACGCTTCTGGGCGCGGTAGGTGGATGTAGGCAGACGCTTGATGTAGCCCTGATTGGACAGGGTGTAACAGCAGTCCTCCTCCTCGATGAGATCCTCGATGTCGATCTCGTCCTCCACATCCTGAATCTCCGTAACACGGTCGTCACCGTATTTATCGCGGATCTGAATCAGTTCTTCCTTCAGCACATCCCTGATTTTTTCATCGGAGGCCAGAAGCGCCTGATAATAGGCGATTTTTTCCTGCAAGTCCTTGAACTCGTTTTCCAGCTTCTCCCGGTTGAGACCCTGCAGGGCGATCAGGCGCATATCGCAGATGGCCTGCGCCTGCACATCGTCCAGACCGAAGCGCTCCATGAGCCGGGTCTTGGCATCGTCATAGGAGGTGCGGATGATGCGGATGACCTCGTCGATATTATCCTGAGCGATGAGCAGACCCTTCAACAGATGGGCGCGCTCCTCGGCTTTCCGCAGGTCATACCGGGTACGGCGGATGATGATCTGACGCTGATGCTCCAGATACTCGTCCAGCACCTGACGGAGGGTCATGATTCTGGGCTGGGACTGGTCGTTGACCAGAGCCAGCATGATCACGGAGAAGGACGACTGCATGGCAGTCTGCTTATACAGGTGATTGAGCACCACCTGAGAATTGGCGTCCTTTTTCAGCTCGATGACGATACGCATACCGTTGCGGTCGCTCTCGTCCCGCAGGTCGGAAATGCCCTCCAGACGCTTGTCCCGGATCTGCTCCATCATGTTCTTGACCAGCTGGGCCTTGTTGACCTGATAGGGCAGTTCATGGACGATGATGCGCTGACGGTCCTTGCCGAATTCCTCCATGAATGTCCTTGCCCGGACAATGATTCTGCCACGGCCTGTGCCGTAGGCGGCGCGGATACCGCTTCTGCCCATGATGATGCCCCTGGTGGGGAAATCCGGGCCTTTCACGTGCTCCATCAGGTCAGACAGGGTGGCCTCCGGGTCATCCAGCACGCAGATACAGGCGTTGATGACCTCCCGCAGATTGTGGGGCGGGATGTTGGTGGCCATACCGACAGCGATACCCGACGAGCCGTTGACCAGCAGATTGGGGAAACGGCTGGGCAGGACACGGGGCTCTTTGGAGGCCTCATCGAAGTTGGGATCCCAGTCCACGGTCTCCTTATCGATGTCCCGGAGCATTTCGTCCGCGATCTTGGACAGCTTGGCCTCGGTGTACCGGTAAGCGGCGGCAGGGTTGCCGTCCACGTCACCGAAGTTGCCCTGACCAAAGACCAGAGGATAACGCAGAGAGAACTCCTGCGCCAGACGCACCATGGCGTCGTAGACAGAGCTGTCGCCATGGGGGTGGTATTTACCCAGCACGTCACCGACCACGGTGGCGGATTTTTTGGTCTTTTTATCGGAGGTCAGACCGGTCTCGTGCATGGAGTAGAGAATCCGGCGATGAACGGGCTTTAAGCCGTCACGGACGTCGGGCAGAGCACGGCCGACAATGACGGACATGGCATAGTCGATATAGCTGGACTGCATTTCATGCACCAGCTCCGACTGGGTAATGACCTGATTGGGGAACAGTATATCCTCCGGCTTGTAATCTCTGTTGTGTGCCAAAAGATTCCCTCCTTGATTGAAGTTAAATATCCAAATTCACCACATACTTGGCATTTTCCTCGATCCATGCCTTTCTGGGCTCGACTTCCTCGCCCATGAGGATGGAGAAAATGCGGTCGGCGGCGGCGGCATCGTCCAAAGTGATCCGGCGCAGGGTACGGCGTTCCGGGTCCATGGTGGTCTCCCACAGCTCGTCCTTGTCCATTTCACCCAGACCCTTGTACCGCTTGATCTCGATTCTGGTGTTGGGATTGTCCCCCCGAAGCTCCGCGGAGATCTGATCCCGCTGTTCATCGGAGTAGGCCACCCGCTCCGTCTTGCCCTTGATGAGCTTATACAGAGGGGGCACGGCGGAATACACATAGCCCCGCTCGATAAGGGGTCGCATATACCGGAAGAAGAAGGTCAGAAGCAGGGTGCGGATATGGCTTCCGTCCACGTCCGCATCGGACATGATGATGATCTTATGATACCGGAGCTTTTCGATATTGAACTCGTCTCCGATACCTGCGCCCATGGCCATGATCAGGGGGTTGAGCTTATCGTTGCCATAGACCTTGTCCACCCGGGCTTTTTCCACGTTGAGCATCTTGCCCCACATGGCCAAAATCGCCTGAAAACGGCTGTCACGGCCATTGATGGCAGAGCCCGCGGCGGAGTCGCCCTCGACGATGTAAAGCTCGCACAGGCTGGGGTCCCGCTCGTTGCAGTCCTTCAGCTTGTCGGGCATACCGCCGGATTCCAGACCGTTGCGCTTGCGGATGGATTCCTTGGCTTTCCGGGCGGCCTCTCTGGCACGGCTGGCCAGCATGGCCTTTTCCAGAATGACCTTTCCCACTGCCGGGTGCTCTTCCAAAAACTCCGCAAGGAGCTTGCTGACGATATTATCCACCAAGGTGCGGATATGGGCGTTGCCCAGCTTGGCCTTGGTCTGACCCTCAAACTGGGCGTCGGTCAGCTTCACGGAGATGACCGCCGTAATGCCCTCCCGGACGTCAGAGCCGTCCAGCTTGTCCTCATCGGACTTGATCGCGCCGATTTTTGTACCATAGGCGTTCAGGACACGGGTCAGGGCTGTCTTGAAGCCGGTCTCATGCATACCGCCCTCGGGGGTGCGGATGTCGTTGGCAAAGGAGATGATGTTTTCATTGAAGCCGTCGGAGTACTGCAGGGCAAGCTCTGCCACGGAATCGTCCTTGCTTCCCTGCATATAGATGACTTCCTCGTGGAGAGCGGTCTTGCCCTTGTTGAGCCATTTGACATACTCCCGGATACCGCCCTCATAGCAGAAATCCTCCCGGTTTTCCAGTCCGGGAC